>JAUVVL010000131.1 GCA_030604635.1 Desulfobacteraceae bacterium | reverse complement strand
TGTAAAAAGTCCTTTTTACATGGATTAAGGAATTTAGGGATTAAGGAATTGCGAATTATTTAAAGACATTATGAATGCGTAAAATTGAATAATTCAGCAAGTTTTGACTTTTTACGAAACCATCAATTATAAAAGATCTTCGGATCTCTTTTTTTTGGAGAATCATCAGTCCGAGGTAATTCGGCGCCAAATTTACAGCTTTTTTGACACAAACCAGAGGCTTAGATAGACGAAGAAACGATCAGACAGAGAAAGGCTAATAATATTGGCTGAATCAAATGAGCATAAAAAACAAGACGTCCTCCTGGAAATAGATGGCGTACATATGAGTTTCGGAAAGGTTCTTGCCCTGGCCGGCGTCAGCCTGAAAATCAGAAGAGGAGAGATTCATTCTGTGATCGGGCCCAACGGGGCCGGCAAGACAGTGATGATGAACTGTATCAACGGTCTTTACCGACCGCAGAAAGGAAATATCTATTACAATCAACAAAAGATTAATAACCTCAAGCCCTTTAAGCGGGCGAAACTGGGCATCGCCAGGACTTTTCAAAAAGTCGAAGTCTTTGGCGGCATGACGGTGCTCGATAATATCCGCCTTGGCCGCCATATCCATTTCAAATCGAACATTACCAGCGGATCAGTATATCTCGGAAAAACCGCCCGTGAAGAAACCGAACATCGGACCTTTATCGAAGAGGAAATTATCGATCTTTTAGAGATTGAACATATCAGGCATAAACCCGTGGGCATGCTGCCATACGGACTTCAAAAACGGGTTGAATTGGGCCGGGCCCTGGCCCTGGAACCCGAACTTCTGATCCTTGATGAGCCCCTGGCCGGCCTTAATCTCGAAGAAGTCGAAGATATGGCCCGTTTCATTCTGGACATCAATGAAGAAGAACGCTGGAATGTCTCCTGTCTCCTGGTGGAGCATGACATGGGGGTGGTCATGGATCTTTCCGATCGTGTCTTTGTACTCAACTTCGGCAATATGATCATTGACGGCACACCTGAGGAGGTCCAAAACCATCCTGAAGTAATCAAGGCTTACCTGGGTGAAGAGGATCTATATGCAACAAGGAGATAAAACAGGCCAAATTAAAAGCAAACACGGCATGGGAATTACCAAAGATCTGACGATCCCCAAGCTGTTTCTTAAACAGGCGCGTAAGTACGGCAAAGACAGAGTGGCCATGCGGGAGAAGGAGTTTGGAATATGGCGACCCTTCACATGGCACGATTACCTGGAAAACGTCAGACAGATCGCCCTGGGTCTCATCAGCCTCGGACTCAAGCCCGGGGACAAGGTCTCCATGATTGGCGACAACCGTCCTGAAGGTTTATGGTCCGAAATAGCCGCATTGTGTGCCAGGGGAGTGGGGGTATGGTTGTTTCAGGACAGCTTGATCGAGGAAGTCAAGTATATTATTGCCCATTCTGACACAAAATATTTGTTTGGCGAAGGCCAGGAAGAGGTGGACAAGGCTATTTCCATTTTCGATGAATGTCCCAAGCTTGAAAAAATCATATGGGATGACCCCAAAGGGATGCGAAATTATGATCAGGACTTTTTGATCAGCCTCAAAGAAGTCCGGCGGATGGGCAGAGAATTGGAGCAAAGGGAACCTGATCTTTTCGAAGAGATGATACAAAAAGCCCACGGTGACGAAGTGGCGCTGCTTTTCTATACCTCTGGCACCACGGCACTGCCAAAGGGTGCACTACTTTCTCATTATAACATGTTGACCATGGGCAAAAACCTGATGGCTGTAGATCCATGTCGGGAGACGGATGATTATGTTTCTTATCTCCCCTTTGCGTGGATCGGCGAGCAGATGATGTCGATCTCCTGCGGGTTGCAGATCGGGTACACTATCAACTTTCCGGAATCCACTGAAACAGCCCGGGAGAATATAAGGGAGATCGGCCCCCATGTTATGTTTGCTCCGCCACGTATGTATGAGCAAATGACCCGAACAGTCCAGGTCAAGTACCTGGACGCCACCTGGATCAAGCGCAAGTGCTATGAGCTGTCACTCAAGATCGGCTATCATGTGGCTGACCTTAAATTCCAAAAGAAGCCGATTCCTTGGTATTGGGCGTTCTTGAAATGGCTGGCTTACATCGTGGTGCAAAAAAAGCTTAAAGACCACCTGGGACTTTCCCAAGTTCGCAATGCTTATACCGGCGGGGCGGCCATGGGCCCGGACCACTTTCGTTTTTTTCATTCCCTGGGTGTGAACCTGAAACAGATTTACGGTCAGACCGAAGTCGCCGGGATTTCCGTGGTCCACCGCAGCGGAGACATCAAGTTCGATACGGTTGGCATTCCCATCCCGGAAACCGAGGTCAGCATTACTGAAGACGGCGAAATCCTTACCAAAAGCCCGTCTGTATTCCTGGGTTATTACAAGAATCCTGAAAACACGGAAAAGACCCTGAAAGATGGCTGGCTCTGTTCCGGTGACAAGGGCTTTATAGACGATGACGGCCATCTGGTGGTCTTTGACCGCTCAAAAGATGTTATGACCTTAAGCGACGGCAGACCTTTTGCACCCCAATACCTGGAAACCCGCCTAAAGTTCAGCCCCTATATGAAGGATTCGTGGGTGATTGGGGACAAGCGGAAATATGTAACGGCCGTCATCTGTATCGACTATTCTGTGGTCGGCAAGTGGGCGGATGAAAAGAAGCTAACCTACACGAGCTATCCGGAACTTACACAAAAAGCCGAGGTCTACGAACTTGTAGAGAAACAAATCCGACGGGCCAACAAAGATCTTCCCGAAGCAGCCCGGATCCGAAAATTTATCAACCTGTACAAGGAATTTGACGCGGACGATGATGAACTCACCAGAACACGGAAACTGCGCCGGGCTTTTGTGGAAAAAAGATATCAGGATTTAGTGAGTTCGCTTTATTCTGACAAGGATCTCGTCCATATTGACACCACCATTACATATGAAGACGGACGCAAATCCCACATCAAGACCGATCTTCATATAAAAAACGTTGGGGATTGACAATTTAAGATTGTAGAATGTAGATTGTAGAATTAAATGAATAAAGAGGAGTTAAAGAGAAGAACGAAAGAATTTGCTCATTTTATTTCCAGCAGAAAAACCGCAAAATCTAAGAATGATAATAAATGCTGATCTTGAAGACTCAGCAGGTTGCTTTTAACAATATACAATTTTCAATCGTCAATATTCAATTGATTGGGGAGAACAACGGATGGAAGTGTTTTTGATGGCCCTGACTACAGGTATTATGGTGGGCGGCATTTATGCCCTTGTCGCCCTTGGATGGGTGCTGATATATAAGTGCTCGGGCGTGCTGAACCTGGCCATGGGAGAAATGACGCTAATTGGGGCCTATGTTTCCTTAAGCTTTTATTCCATGGGTATCCCCTTTATCCTCGCGCTCTTATTTTCTTTGATAGTCGGACTTGTTCTCGGGATTCTGACCGAAAGGATTTTCCTGGACAAACTCATCGGCGAACCTGTCCTGACGGTAATCATGGTTACCGTGGGCCTTAGCTTTTTCTTCAAAGGGTCTGTGGAACTCATATGGGGCACCGATACCCGGGTATTCACACCGCCTGTTTTTTCCATTGAACCGACCCACATCGGCCCTTTGGTTATCGGACAGGTCTATTTATGGAGTTTTTTGGCAGCAATTATTCTTTTAATCATTTTCGTGGGCTTTTTCAAATACACCCGCTGGGGGCTTGCCATGCAGGCCTGCGCAGATGATGAGATGGCCGCACTGTCCTTGGGGGTAAGCGCCCGCTTTGTTTATGCTGCAGCCTGGGCCATCGCCTTCATGGCGGCCGGAGTCGGCGGCACTCTTTTGGGAAATATCAACGGGCTCAACATATCCGTCGGTTATCTTGGGCTGCTGGTTTTGCCTGCCGTGGTGCTGGGCGGGCTGAATTCCGTACCCGGGGCTATTGTCGGCGGTATTGCTATCGGTATTTTGCAAAACCTCTGCGGGACATACCTGGACAAGTATTTTCCGGGCGGTATCAAAGAAATTGCCCCGTTTGTATTTATGGCTGTCTTTTTGCTCTTCAAACCCCATGGCCTCTGGGGCTGGGAGCGGATTGAACGAGTATAAAATTGGTTTCATTGGTTCAATTTGTTTGAAGAGTTTCATTTTTTATTTGTAAGCGCCAAACCAATTTAACTAAAGTTAAAAGGATAATTTTTCATGTCAACAACTTGGCTTCCTTGCAGTGTTTACCATCAAGATTATGCCCAGGATCATAGATGGTGGCAGACGAAGTTTATCAAGGGGAAGATGATCCTGCTTTTTGTCATCCTGTTCGTTGTCATCCCTTTGGTTGCAGATTCCTATTTGCTCAGTATTTGCAATCTGATCGGTTATACGGTTCTGGGGGCTTTAGGTGTGCAGCTTCTGATCGGTTTTTGCGGTCAGATAACCCTGGGCCATGCCGCATTTATTGCGGTGGGCGCATACACCAGCACTTTGCTCATCCTGGAATTTCCCTGGCCCAAATTCATGTTGGATTATGGGATCGCCTATCCTGTCAGTATCATCATCGCTGCGGTCGTGGCGGGAATATGGAGTGTACTGTTCGGGCTCCCTTCAGCCAGGGTAAAAGGATTCTACCTCATCCTGACAACCATGGCTGCACAGTTTATTACCGTCGATTTTATCATCACCCAGTACGTTAGCCAGATCGGCGGCCGCGGCCAGGCATTTTCCTTGCCTCCGGGAACCATCAAGGTGGGGCCGTGGGTTATTGACAGTGAACTTAAAGTCTATTTTATAATGCTCATCATGGTGATTCTCTGTGTTATTATCATGGTCAACCTTTTACGCTCGAGTGTCGGCAGGGCCTGGGTGGCCATCCGGGACAATGACATTTCCGCCGAGGTCATGGGAATAAATGTTTTCAAGTATAAACTTATGGCTTTTTATGTAGCCGGATTTATCGGCGGGATTGCAGGTGCATTCTGGATCAGCAACCTGGCGGCCATCAGCCCCGAGCACTTTCCCTGGTTCTGGTCTCTCTGGCTGGTGGGCGTGATCCTCATAGGCGGCGTGGGCTCCATCCATGGAGCCGTCTTCGGCTCTATATTCATGGTTGTGGTCATGGAAGGACTACAACTGGCCGTTATACCTCTGGCTGATATCTATCCCAAGCTTTTTATAGATTTTCTGTATATCAAAGAGGCCGCCTTTGGCCTGGCCATCTGTGTATTTATGATATTTGAACCCAAAGGACTGGCCTATCGATGGTGGCAAATGAAAAACTATTTTAATCTATGGCCGTTTTCATACTAGAAAAAGGGGGTGATAATTCCTAACGTTTGGTAGAAACCTACTGGCAAGAACACTCTCTGAAAAAGGGGGAAGAAATTATGTACATTAGAAATTTGTGGTCGAAGGTTTTTATATTGCTAATTGCTGTTGCCCTGATTGCGGGATTTTTTTCCATTGCGGGGGCTGCAACAATAAAAATCGGATCGCTCAATGATATGACGGGAGCGACCTCGGATGTGGGCAAGGATTATGCCCTGGGAATTTCCGAAGCCATTCGTTATATTAATGATACTGGAGGGATTAACGGCAAGCAGATCAAGCTTTATCAGTTTGACTATGGATATCGTATCCCCGAGGCCCTGACCAAATACAATCTGTTTAAGCGTCTGAAATGCGTGGCCATCCTGGGATGGGGAACCGGAGATACCGAAGCCCTGGCGCCTACCGTTGCCAGAGACAAGATTCCTTATGTATCGGCGTCTTATTCGGGGCATTTATGCAAACCGGAAAAAACACCCTATAATCTGTTTTTTGCAACGGACTATTCGACCCAGTCAAGGGGGCTTATAACTGCATGGTTTGATAAAAAATGGCCCCAAAAACCTGATTATGGCAAACGCAAGCCCCGTATCGCCATGTGTTACATGTCTGCTTCTCCTTTCAGCAGCTCATCCATAAAGGCTGCAAAGGAACAGGCTGAAATGCTCGGTTTTGAAATCGGACCTGATCAGGACGTATCGTTATATGCAATCGATACCAAGAGTCAGATCCTGGCATTAAAAGAATTTAAACCTGATGTCCTTCTACATACCAATACAGTGATGTCTGTTGCTGCAACGCTACGTGATTCTTATGCACTTGGACTGGGCGCCGATAATCTCATTAAATGCTGGGGGTATGATGAGAATCTTCCCAAGCTGGCAGGAAGGGCGGCCGAGGGTGCTATCGGATGTGCCCCGTGGGCGTTTTTCGGTATGGATGTCCCCCTAATGGACAAGGTCGTCGAATATGCTAAAAAGTATAACCCTGGGATTCCCATGGAAAAGAGGACTGTACATACCGTTCAGGCCTGGGCAAGCGCACTGGGATTGGCTGAAGCCTTAAAACGTGCGGATAAGGCTGGAGACCTGAGTGGCGAAGGTATTTTAAAAAAAGGTTTTGAGACAATGAAGGACTTTGAAATCGGCCTTGGCATTGCTCCGGCAACATTTACTGCAACAGATCACAGGTCTCAAAGCGAAGCCAAGATCTATGAATATAAAAATGGAAAGTTCTCGCTGCTCGATGAAGTTGACCTGAAGAAAAGGTGGCCTGATAAATGGGCTAATGAATGGCTTGGATGGTAAATATATAAAACTCCCAAAGGAGGTCTTCAGGCTTTGTCGAATGAAGAAATGGTCTTAAAGATCAATAATATCGAGGTCAAGTACCACGAGGTCATTCTGGTTATCAAGGGGGTCTCCATCGAGGTTCCCAAAGGAGGAATTGTAGCCCTTCTGGGCGCCAATGGGGCCGGAAAGAGTACGATCTTAAAGGCGGTCTCGGGTCTGTTGAAACACGAGGACGGCGAGGTCACCGACGGATCGATTGAGTTCATGGGCCGGCGAATAGATAAAATGGCCGCTGAAAAAATCGCCAAAATGGGCGTCGTCCAGGTAATTGAAGGACGCAGGGTATTTGAACACCTTACCGTGGAGGAGAACCTGAAGGTTGGCGCCCACATGAGAAAGTTCGGCAGGTCAGTCAAGGACGGGCTGGAGATGGTATATAGCTACTTTCCGCGATTAAAGGAAAAGCGCAATGAAACCGCTGGTTTTATCAGCGGCGGTGAACAGCAGATGACGGTTGTCGGCCGCGCCTTGATGACCAGTCCTGAGCTTATTCTTTTAGACGAACCTTCCATGGGTTTAGCCCCGCTTCTTATCCATGAAATATTCAATATAATAACCCAACTCAATCAGGAAGAAAAGATCTCAATCCTTTTAGTGGAACAGAATGCCAAACTGGCCTTAAGTGTTGCTCCCCATGCCTATGTCATGGAAAACGGTCGTATCGTCATGGACGACACTTCAGAAAAGCTCTTGGAAAACCCGGACATTAAGGACTTTTATCTGGGCCTGACCGATGTTGGAGGCCGTAAAAGTTTTCGAGATGTGAAGCACTACAAGCGAAGAAAACGATGGATTACCTAACCCTTAACCCGAATAAGGGGGATAAAAAATGAACAAGACATCAAAAATATTATCAATACTAAGCTTTATCGTGATCGCCGCACTTTTATTTGGCTGTGCCGGGATGATGGTTAAGCCCACCGAGAAAAATTTTAATAATCCTGTGATTACTTTGAATCATGTAGAAATCCCCTACTATACAGGATATTATTACTTTTCCAAAAAGGTAAAGCCGACCAAGGGAACCGCCGGTGATTACGGTGCTCCCATGAGTATGGCTTTCATATTTGACATTGAAAATCCTAATGAGTACCCGATTCAGCTTGACGGTTTTAAATTTTCTGTTAACTTCGAAGAGTTCGAGGTCAATACCGTCAACTCTCCGGAGAATATGTGGATCCCGGCCGGCAAGACCAACCAGATACGGGTGCCGGCAATGTTTGACACCCGACAGACCCTGCTGACCCTGCTGCTGCCGGGGGCCATGAAATTGAGTGAAAAGAAAATATCGCCATGGCAGGCTCTCGAGAAATGGTGGACCGGAGCACCAGACTTTTCTTTCCCGGTCTATGTTAAAGAGGGGGCGGCTATTTTCCAAGCAGGCGCCCTGACCAAAGTGGTCTCTTTTAATGCTACATTTCCTTAATAAAACAAAGGGGATACATAAGTTCTAGAGGTGTGGATTACGCGTTCTTTCCTATATGGAGACATGTAGTTTGGAGCGCGTAATCCGTTTTAATTCAATAGAGAAGTGGCAAGTAACAAGTGACAAATGACCATTACAGCTAAACCAGAAAGCGCCCAATGCATTCTGTGAGATTTTGGGCCTGAATAGCGCAGATATTAAAGGTTATTTAACATGGGACTATATGATTTTACCATTTATGATCTTATCAATCGCAACGCTGTATGTTTTAAGGACAAAGTAGCCTGGTTCGAGGGCGACGACAACAGGACTTTAACATTTGCCCAGTATCAGGGGATGGTGGATCGTCTGGCTTGTGGTTTGCAAAAATCGAATATTAAAAAAGGCGATCGCATCGGGGTTCTGGGAAAAAGCAGCCTGGAATATTTTCTCCTTTACGGGGCAGCAGCTGCACTAGGGGCAATCATACTTCCCATTAACTGGCGACTTTCGGCCGATGAAATCAATTTTAACCTGAATGATTGCGAGCCTGTAGTTTTGTTTGTTGACGGTGAATATCAGGAACTGATCGAAGGGAGAAAAAATGAACTTCCTTCAGTACAAAAATATTATAACCTCAAACCAGAAGGCGGCAATTTTATTGACTTTGATTCTTTGATGAATAACCAGGGTGATTTTAAGAATGTAGATGTTTCGAATGATGATGGCTTTGTCATTATTCATACCGCAGCTGTGACTGGAAGGCCAAGAGGCGCTTTATTGGGCCACGGCAACCTTTTATATGCCAGTTTGCATTTGAATTACTGCTTCAATTTAACACCTGAAGATGTTCATTTAAATCTTCTTCCTCTGTTTCATGTTGGCGGCCTTTTTATGGCCATAAGCAGCTTTCACACCGGCGCCTTGACCGTCAATATGAGCAAATTTGACGCCGAAAAGGCCATCGAACTTATCGAAGAAAAAAAGGTTTCCGTAATGTTCGATTTTTCGCCAATACTCTCTTCCATCCTTGAGCAGCATGAAAAAACAGGTCAAGATATCAAGACCCTCAAAGCTGTGATGGGGCTGGATACCCCCGAAACAATAGAGAAATATCAGCAAGTAACCGGAGGAACCTTTTATTGCATTTACGGACAAACAGAGACAACCGGTTTGGCTACATTTGGACGCTACAATGACAGACCGGGTTCTGCCGGAAAGATGATCCAGTTGGGCGAAGTTAGGCTTGTAGATGATTACGATCGTCCGGTTCCTGCCGGGCAGGTTGGTGAAATTACGATGAAAGGCCCCTTGATCTTTAAGGGATACTGGAATCTTCCCACAGATAATGAGTTTACCTTCCGTGACGGGTGGCACCATACAGGTGATTTAGGCCGTTTTGATGATGATGGTTTTCTCTGGTACGCAGGCCGTAAGGCCGAGAAGGAGCTTATCAAGCCGGGCGGTGAAAACGTTTATCCGGCTGAGGTGGAAAAGGTGATACTTCAGCACCCGGCCGTTGATAAAACCGTTGTTTTCGGCGTGCCCGATCCAAAGTGGAAAGAGGGGATAAAGGCAGTCTGTCTGCTAAAAGCAGGTGAGAATCTGGAGCCTCAAGAGCTTGTCAAATTTGTCGGTAGGCGTATCGCCAGCTACAAGAAACCCCAATATGTTGAATTTATAGATGATTTTTCCCTTCTCGAAGATGGCTCACCCGACAGGGCCAGAATAAAAGAGTTGTACGGAGGTACTCAACAGTAAGATATTCGTAATAGTTCAGCCACAAAGGCACTAAGACACTAAAATTATAATATGATTCTTTTAATGCCATTTTTAATAAGAGGCACGTTAAAATTGACAAGAAACCCAAATAGATTCTTCTCTTTTTGAAAAACATTAATAATTCATACCTCTTTCTTAGTGTCTTAGTGCCTTTGTGGCTGAACTATTACAAAAAATGAAACCGTTTACCGCTTAAGAAGGAATGCATTTATTCATTATCCTCTGTGCGGTGAACATCAT
>JAUVVL010000085.1 GCA_030604635.1 Desulfobacteraceae bacterium | reverse complement strand
CTTTTAAATATAATAATTTATTTAATGATATTACTGCTCTTTCTTTACGATCCCTTATACGCGAGTTCACACGATTTGGAATCTGATTACCCATGGAGCGGTCTTAAAGACGATAACTCCCCGACCCTTGAAATAACTTGGAAGGGGATTGCATCCCCTATAACCCCGCACCGCATTCATCCCCGCCATAAATGGCGGGGTGTTCTGCGGGGGTTTCATAAAATTAAACACATAAAATATTTCTCCCGTTTTGTTTACGATCAATCAGGGTTTAAGATATTCCGGGTATAATAATTATGAAATTTAAAGCAGTACTTTTTGACCTCGACGGCACATTGATTGACACCTTAGATGATATTGGCAATGCAGTTAATAGAGTATTATTAAATAAGGGTTTTACAAAACACGCCATCTCCACTTACCGGCAGTTTGTCGGCGAAGGTTCAAAAACCCTTATCACCCGGGCGCTGCCCGAAGAACATCGGAACGAAAACCTCATCAATGCTTGTCTGAAAGAATTTGTCGAAGATTACAGCCGCAATTTTGACGTAAAGACGAGGCCTTATGATGGCATACCGGAAATGCTGGATGTATTGAATGTACAAGGTCTAAAACTTGCAGTTTTATCCAATAAGCTCGACTCGCTTACGAAAAAATGTGTATCAACCATTCTATCAAAATGGAATTTTGATGTTGTTCTCGGTCAACGTGATTCAGTTCCTCTCAAGCCCGATCCGCAAGGCGCGTTTGAAGTGGCAGAAAAATTGGCAATACCTCCGGCAAATTTTCTTTACCTTGGAGATACGGCCGTCGATATAAAAACCGCGGTTTCAGCAGGTATGTTTCCGGTTGGAGTTCTCTGGGGTTTTCGCACTTTAAAAGAACTGAAGGAAAATGGAGCGCGTGCCATTGTCGACGACCCCTTAAAGGTTATAGATATCCTGAACCGGTTAAAGATTTGAGGTTCAAAGGTATGATTAAAAAAATCATTTCAGGCGGTCAAACCGGTGCCGACCAGGCTGCTCTCGATGCCGCTATTAAGCTTGATATGCCCCATGGAGGGTGGATTCCAAAAGGCCGGATCACCGAGGCGGGATCCTTGCCAGACAAATATATACTCCAGGAAATCCCTGACGACAGCTATCCCCGGCATACTGAACAGAATGTTATCGATTCTGACGGCACCGTAATAATCACACATGGAAAACTTGCCGGCGGTTCTGATTATGCCCGTGAGATGGCTGTGAAGCATGGGCGGGCATGGATACAAATTGATCTTGATATTACAACTCCACTCGATGCCGCACTCAAAATAAGCAACTGGATAATAGAAAATTCAATCGCGATACTTAATGTGACCGGATCAAGTGCTGGTAAAGATCCTAAAATATATGAAAAAACCCGGGACATCATTGAGGGTGTAATCCATCTGACCCGGATTAAAGATAAGCGTGACAGTTTGGACCCTCTATCCGCTGAGGCCATAGTGCCGAAAACTGTTGCCGAGGCTGTTTCTCGACTAATTTCCAGGCTATCACTTAAGGACAAGGCCACTATTGCCAACATGACGGCAGATGAACTTGACACTCTCCATGTTACACTCGGTGGATATATCCGGCATTTTTTTCAGTTATGGGCAGGCAATAAAGAATTGATGGCTTCCTGTCGTTTCGTGTCTAAAGGGGATGTGCCGAATGAAGACGTTGCTTATATGGTTATTATAAGGGAGTTATGGGAGAAACTACGAAAAACCCATAAATTAAAGGTCGTTAAATAATAAACTTTCGGCTAAAAGGATTTAACCCGGAATCCATTAAATATGCATTGACCAAGATTTAATCATGCAATTATCACTGCAGGCACGACCATTTCTGACAATCTCACATTTTGTACTGTGGAATGGATATCTGAAAAACTTGCTAATTAAATGCTTTGAGATAGGTAATTTTTACTGCAGCGAACGGAGCAAATCATTGGCCACAAAAGGAAACGTGCTTGTAGCAAAGATTAGTAAACACATACATTCGCAAAACCTCGGGTCTCCAACCTTTTGTGGTCCATGTGCATTTGCATTGTTATATCATCTTCTGTGAAAAAAGGTGGTGATAAATATCCGATATATATACTATACCTACAGGTTGATCGTTATTCAGAACTGGAAGTCGACGATATTTGTTTTTTACCATCCGATCTAAAAGAATCATAATATGATCGTTCATTGAAGCTCCTACAATATTACGAGTCATAATATGATGTACTTTCTTCCCTTGGAATATATCAACAAGGGGTTTTAGCTGTCCTTCCCATTTTAGTTCTTCACCATCGATTCCAAAATTTAAAAAATCTGGCCGTAGATGATAAAGTATATCAAACATTGTAACTACGCCGCTTAGTTTATTAAAATCATCAATTACCATCAAGCTAATAGTTCTGTACCCTGTTTCTCTAACTATACCGTTCGAAATTTGGTGAATAGCTTCTTCAGCAGGGGCTTCCATATGAATTGTGTCGAAATTACTAACCATAATGTCTTTGGCATATAAAGTCATTTTTTTATTCCTCTGTGAATTTGTAATAATAAAAAGGTTGCAACTGTGGCCAAAAGAAAAATATCGTAATAAACAAATAGATATAACATCAGATATTGGTTCGCTGCGAAAGAATTTCAGCTTTTAGAAAAAAATGAATATAAGCAAGATCTGTGCAGCGATTATTCAGACCGCGTAATAACCTCACCCTTTCTAATAGCATATCCAATTGAATATTCAACAAAAAAATTATTAGATTTCGTACAAACTCAGTCTTTTGATATAGGTTTTTCCTAAACCGAAAATGCGAAACTTTGTGCAGTTTCTGCGTATTGGTTCGCTGCGAAAGAATTACAACCATAAGCTGAAAAGGGGTTGGGATTTCTCTCCCAACCCCCAAAATATCTTGATGTGGTGATATGTAATGATATCTGAATAGTGTCAGATTTAGTTTGAACTAAAATTTTAGTATCGTTCAGGACATAATTCAGTTTTCACAATTATTTATATTATACCGCTTCGTAGGGTACGTAAACAGGCTGAAACATCTTGCTTTTAACATATTCCAGAAGATTATCCGGTCTTTCAATCCTGGCAATCCCTTCGTCATAAGCAACCTCACAGACAGCAACTGCGATATTCGCCGATATCTCACGGATATTTTTAAGACTAGGGTATACGGTTGATCTTGTTAAAAAATCATCCGGCACCATACTTGCCAGTGTTTTTGCTGCGACAAAGAACATGGAATCCGTGATCTTTTTCGCACCGCATACTGTGGCACCCAGACCAACCCCCGGGAAGATATACATATTGTTACCCTGACCGGGAACATATGTTTTCCCATTATATTCAACCGGATCAAATGGGCTTCCGCCGGCAAAAACAACAGCGCCGTCTGTCCAGGCATATGCCTGTTCTGCGGTGCATTCAGACTTTGAAGTGGGATTAGATAATGCAAAAACCACAGGGCGATCAACATGCTTGTTCATTTCCTGAATAACCTCTTTAGTAAATGATCCGGGCTGACTGCTTAATCCCATCAATATTGTCGGTTTTACTTTTTCAACAACTTCGAGTAATGCGGGTATGAATTCATCATCTCTGGCGTATGGGATTTTATGATCTGCCAGCTTGTCCCCTCGAGTAGTGGTCACCAACCCCCTGGAATCAATAAACCAGAATCTCCGCCTGGCTTCTTCAACCAAGAGGCCTTCTTCCACCATTCCTGCAACAATCATATCTGCAATGCCAATACCGGCCGATCCTGCTCCCAGGAAGACAATCCGCTGTTCGCTCAATTTGCCGCCGGTTATGCGCAAAGATCCGAGTATTCCGGCGAGAGCAACACTGCCTGTCCCCTGAATATCGTCGTTGAAACACAATACCTTATCCCGGTATTTCTCCAGCAAAGGAAATGCATGATCATTGGTAAAATCTTCCCATTGAATCAATGCCAAAGGCCACCTGTCACGAGCAGCCGTGACGAACTCATCAACCATATCATAATATTCATCGCCTGAAAGCCGCTTATGTGTTTCGCCCAAATACAGCGGGTCGCTTATTAAATCTTCATTATTCGTCCCGACATCCAACACCACGGGTAAAGTTTTATGAAGATAAATTCCGGCGCAAGCCACATATAGAGCAAGTTTGCCGATAGAGATGCCCATGCCGCTTGCCCCCAGATCTCCAAGACCTAAAATGCGACTGCCATCGGTAACGACGATAATATCTATTTCATCCTCGGGCCAGTGATTCATTATTTTTCGAAATTGTCCCCGCTCGGAAGTTGAGAAATACATGCCTCTGGCAAATCGAAAAATGTGCCCGAATTGCTGGCATGCGGTTCCAACTACGGGAGTATAAATGATGGGGGTTATCTCTTCAAGATTCTCTAACAAAAACCGGTAATACAGAGTCTCATTACGGGCATGCAGAGATTCCATAAAGATATATTTCTCAAGATCGGTGGTCTTTCGATTATAGTTTTCCCTCACCCGTTTGACCTGATTTTCAAGGCTCATGACTCTGGGAGGCACCAATCCTCTCAGCCCGAGTTCATCCCTCTCCTTTTCAGAAAAGCCCGATCCTTTGTTTAAAATCGGGTTATGGATCAGATCCAATCCTCTCTCGGCCACTGGCTGAACCGGTTCAGCAGACTGGTCAACAATATAACGTTTTAGGTGTCTTTTCATTTTTATACCTCAATAAATTGTATCAGTTTATAGGATCAATCTATATTAAATTTAAGTATAATTTATTTCGACCTTGAAAACCTGGTCCTTTGGGCCTCCGGCTCGTAGAGCCTACGCCTCGGAGAGCCAGGTCAGAGTTAACCGGCTCTGCCGAAATAAGTAGATAAAAAATTCGAAGCACGAAACAATATCAAATGACCGAAATTCTAATGTCCTAAACATTAATGCATTCTATCAATATTATTTATAATGGTCAAAAGCCTCTATGTTTTGAACATTTGGAAATTTGATATTCGGATTTGTTTCGAATTTCGATATTCGAATTTCGGATTTAAAATTATTGATAGTAACCCCTTTCAGGGGCAAACCAAAGCCTGGTCCTATGGACCAGGATTCTTTACTACTATCGTATTATCTTGCCATTCTGTTTGATGTTCTTCATGAGAAATTCGGGTTAGAGAATGGCTTTGTTAATCTTTATCCACAGGTCCGAAGGTTCAGGCAGTTTTTTCCCGTCTATGCTCAGCACCGGCACAGCCCCCATCAAAGAGTTTGTTATCATAACCTGATCAAAATCAAAAAGGTCTTCGGGCCTGACGGTTCTGTTTTCAATGCGAAAACCCCATTCGGCAAGAAGCTTACCAACCACCGTTTCCATGATACCGGGCAAAACATGCGGTGAAGCCGGCTTTATTACAGTGTTATTCTTGATCAGCAGAATGTTGGCCGTATTTGTTTCGGAAACGGTATTGTCCGGGTTTAATATCAATGCTTCGTCAGCTTTTTGTGCCTTGGCCCATTTTCCGGCGAGAAAATAATATAGATAATTGAGGGTCTTATGATCGGCCAGAGGTGTCTGGCGCGGATGCGGGTATATTGCCAGGTTTAACCCCTGCTCTTTTTTATCTGCCAGACGATGCGTATATGGCCTGGCGATAACCACAAGGGTATGGTTGAAAGGAGGGGCTTCCCGGTCTCCACTGGTGGCGACCATTTTTACGGCTGCTGTTTCATCGACCAGGCTGTTTTGGACAATGACCTGATTGATAATCTCATCCCAGGTCAAATCAGGCGGATTGTCTGAAAAAAGGTGCTTCCAGGTTTGATAGAATCTGTCCACATGCGCTTTGAGGTGCTTTGGGTTTCCCCTGTCTACCCTGATGGTTTCAAAAAAACCGTAACCATATTGAAAGCCCTGGTCCGCTACCGGTACGCAGGCCTGATCCAGAGGTTCAAGGGCTCCGTTGATCCATACATGGTTTTTCTTTGCGGATTTCTTTCCCTTTCCTTTAAAAACCTCCATCAAAGTCCGGCCTTTATGTAGGGTCTCTTCATATTCATCAAGAGGATCAGAGTCAAAGACAATCCCTCCGCCCACCGAAAAAAATATTTTTCCATTGTATATTGTGGCTGTCCGGATAGCGATGGACATATCCATGGTATCGTGGAAACTAATGTAACCGATGGAGCCCGTATATATATGGCGCCGGTCCGGTTCGAGTTCGTCGATGATTTCCATGGTTCTGATCTTGGGACAGCCTGTGATCGACCCTCCGGGGAAAGTAGCCTTGAGAAGATCCACAGAGTCACGGTCCCGGGCCAGTTTTCCCTCGACAATAGACACCAGGTGATAAACATTCTGGTATGCTTCCAGCCTTTTGTGTTCCGCCACCCGGACAGATCCGGCCTTGCAGACTTTTCCTATGTCGTTACGCAACAGATCAACGATCATTGAAAGCTCGGCATCATCTTTTACGCTTTGCATCAGCTCCTGGCCGAGTTTTTCGTCTTCGGCCGGCGTTTTTCCCCTGGGCCTTGTACCTTTGATGGGTCTTGTTTCAACCCTTTCGCCGGTACGCAGTAAAAACCGTTCAGGGGATGTGGAAACGATCTGGTGATTACCGGTATTGATGTAAGCAAAAAAAGGGGCTGGATTGTCATTGTAAAGGGTTTTAAACAGGCTGAACGTACTGCCCTCAAAGTCCATTTCAAAACGCTGGGACATATTGACCTGATATACGTGACCTGCTGCGATGTACTCCTTGATTTTTTCTATGGCATCGATGTAGACGGGCTTGGTGAAATTAGATCTAAAGCCTCCGGCGTCGCCGCTGAAACCTTCCTTTTCCGGCGGTTTTGCGGAAAGGATACGCCTGAAAGCAGCAAGATCATCATCCAGATTGCTCAGTCCGGAAAAGATGCGTTCCGGCATACTAAGCTGTGTGCTGCCGGCGCTTTTGTCATGGACAACGATGATTGACGGCGCAACAAAGTATAAATGCGGCAGGCGCAACCTGTCGACGGCTGTGCGCGGAAGTTTTTCCAGGCAGTCTTTAAGGTCATAAGTCAGGTATCCAAAGAGCCCGGCAGCAACCGGTTTCGGTAAATCAGATTGACCTAGGTTAAGACCGCTCAGGCTGAAGGTTTTTAATATCATACAGAGGGTGTCAAAAGGATCGGCCTCAAAATCAAAGGTTTGATCTCCGGCTGTAATGGTCATACTCCGGCTGATCCCTGACAACGTCAGCCAGGGTTTTGCACCGAGAATATGGTATCTTGCACAATCAAGATCGCCTCCGCTCATCAGAACAGTCGTACCAGGCATGGATGCAAAGCGGGCAGAAAAATCGAGGAACGATTCGTTTAGAGAAATACGCTCTCTATGAATACCGGTTATCTGCCCTGCGATTTTTTTGATTTCATCCATTGTCAATTTAATCCGAATCATATTGTTTGGGACTCTGTATTTGATGGTCTCGTAAAAAGTCAAAACTTGCTGAATTATTCAATTTTACGCATTCATAATGTCTTTAAATAATTCGCAATTCCTTAATTCCTTAATTCCTTAATCCATGTAAAAAGGACTTTTTACATGGGCATCGTATTTGGTCATCTGTATTTATTTATTTCAAATTATAGATTCTGTCTTTCGCTTTTTTGATTAAGCGGGCCCAGACTGAGAAAGTTTTCCACCATAAAAAAACCGTGTTCAGTAAGAAAACTTTCGGGATGGAACTGAACACCGTGAAGCGGAAATTCCGGGTGGGACATTCCCATGATGACATCATCCTGGCTGCGGGAGGTCACCACAAGTTCGGTCTGGCTGAATTTTACCATCAAAGAATGGTAACGAGCAGCAATAAAGGGCGAGCTAATCCCTTTGAAGATGCCATAATTATTATGCTGGATCATGCTTGTTTTTCCGTGCATCGGCACCGGAGCCCGCACGGTGCTGCCCCCAAAAGCCTCGTTAATGCATTGCATACCAAGACATACGCCAAAGATGGGCAATTTGTCGCAGAAGGCTTTAATTAGCGGGACAGAGACCCCGGCATGGGTCGGATCTTTTGGCCCCGGACTGATCAGCACATAGTCCGGATTCAACGTCGCGATCTGCTCAAGGGTAATCATGTCACTTCTATACACATGTATTTCAAGGTCATAGTGCATAAACATCTGCACCAGATTGTAAGTAAAAGAATCGTAATTATCAATGACAAGCAGTTTAGCCATAGCATTCATGATTGTTTATGCAGGTTCAAATTAAAAAAGCCACCCCTATGAGTCTGGGTGGCTAAGAGCCTATTACATAACTCAATTTTTAATCAAATAACCGAAACATTCCACCTGGTCAAGTGAAATTCTGGTAACTTCTCAATAAATTCTGTTTATCATTCAAACATACGCGCCCATGACTGAAAACAGGTCACTTTGTCACGGCCGTATCGATCAAGGCTGCGCAAGATATCTTCCAATGACCTTTCATTTCCAGCCTGATCACCGTTTTTGGAAAAGAACTTGTCTGCAAAACATATGACCTGTTCCTCTATTGAAACCGGAACCATATCCCGTTCCGGCAGGGGGAGATTAAGGCGCTTTATTTCTTCAGCGGTTATTCCGACACCCACGTGACGTTCACAGACAAGCGCATGTGCGGGAAATCCCTTGTTTTCAAGAATTTCCCTCCCCAGGTATCCATGACAGACGTACGGATATCCGCCCGTACAGTCCAGTTCCGGAGTATTTGTCAGGAAAATACCGATATCGTGCAACATGGCAGCTTCCCTTATAAAGTTAAGATCCGGGGCAAGATGTGGTACCTTCCTGGCGGCATCTACGGCCTTGCCTGCAACCTGTTCTCCATGTTGGGTGAGAACTTTATATGCTCTGAAACCGGGTTCGTAAAATTCAGCAATAATATCAAGAGGATTCATAGTCTGAAATCCATATTAGAATTTCCCTGCAAGCAGCACACCCTCTATGAAAGGATCAAGGGCGCCGTCAAGAACACCGTTTACATTACCGACTTCAAGGTTTATGCGGTGATCCTTAACCATCTGGTAAGGATGCATGACATACGACCGGATTTGACTGCCCCAGGCGATTTCATTCTTGCTTTCGTGCATTTCCTGGAACTTTACATCCTGCTTCTGTTTTTCAAGCTGGTAAAGCCGGGCTTTAAGCACCTTCATTGCCATTTCCTTGTTTCTGTACTGGGATTTTTCCTGCTGGCACTGTACAACGATTCCGCTGGGAAGGTGAGTAATGCGAACAGCACTGCTGGTTTTGTTCACATGCTGCCCGCCGGCGCCGCTGGCCCTGTAAACGTCAATACGCAGATCCTTATCATCAACGTCGACAACAATTTTATTATCAAGTTCAGGATAAACAAACACGGAAGCAAAGGACGTATGCCGTTTGCCGCCTGCATCAAATGGCGAAATCCTTACCAGGCGATGTACGCCTATTTCTGTCTTTAGATAGCCGTAAGTATAGTCTCCACTCGCCGTAAAAGTAACACTTTTGATTCCTGCTTCATCGCCGGACTGAAAATCGATGATATCGATTTTATAACCTTTCCGCTCGATCCATCGTGTATACATTCTAAAGAGCATCTCTGCCCAGTCCTGGGCCTCGGTTCCACCGGCTCCGGCGTTTATGGAAACAATTGAGTTGTTCCGATCGTCCTCACCACCAAGCACAAGGTCGATGGAAAATTTTTTTATTCTCCCTTCACTGTCTTGAACCTGCAGTGAGACTTCTTCGATGGTCTCAGTGTCTGATTCCTCAAGGGCAAGATCGAGCAGTATTTCGCTTTCTTCAAGTTCGCTGAAGAGGTTTTTAAATCTTTCAACCTTGCCTGAAATCAATGTCCGTTCTTTTAAAACAGGCTTGGTATCTTCGGGATTGTCCCAGAAGCCTTTTTGGGCGATCAGACATTCAATTTCTTCAAGCCTTTTTTCTTTACCGGCAAGGTCAAAGATAGCCTTTTAATTGTTCTAATTTCAGAAAAAGTTCCTTTATGTTATCCCTGAGTTCTAAAGTCATTTTTACCTCCCTGCAATAAAATCGCACAGCGATTTAACTTGTGTTTAATAAACTGTATTTTTAACTATTCAGCCACCAAGACACAAAGGCACAAAAGAAATAAAAATATATTTTTTGCACTTTTATCTGAAAAAAATGCATCGCAAAAAAGTAGAACAACAATATTCAATAATCTTGGTGCCTTGTTCAGCCGTCGCAGCTGCTTTGGCGAAGTCGGCGTGCCTTGGTGGCAAGATACCTGAGCAGTTAGCTGTATTTTACACTATTTGGACTGCATCGTGCAATAGGTATAATTTTTTCTTTTTCTTCGTAATCTTCGTGGTAAAAGTAAAGAATCCTGGCCCAGACCGATCACCAATACTCTATACTCAAAAAGTCAGGTTTGTCATGATGCATAGGCCAGATCAATATATATGAACGAGTCGCACCAGGGCGGGCTTTAGCTCACTTTAAACTTTAGTTCACTTCAAACTTTTGCGCCGTCTCTTCTGGCAGAGCCGGTTAACTCTGACCTGGCTCTCCGAGGCGTAGGCTCTACGAGCCGGAGGCCCATAGGACCAGGTTTTCAAGGTCGAAATAAAGAAAGACAAACAGGTTTGGGAAGAGATTATTTTATCTAACGACTGATCAGACCGGTGGAGTATCCGGTCTAATTTCCGTTTTGTTCTTCGCCCCACGCCCGCTTGCTACGAGAAATCTTTTTCCGGACCGTCTCCCAGGTTTTCGTTTTTAAAAACGAATCTTCAAATCGATCCAACATCTGTCCAAACATCTCAAACGGAATGCTAAATGACAATTCATCTGTTTTGAAGAATTTTCGTGCCGAAGGGTCCCACCCACCCAGGACGGCTTTGTTCATCCCTTTTTCCTTATACTTCAACGGCCAAACAACCAAATTTCCGCAGGCCGCACCCCAAGGTGAGACCACTACCTCCGGATCATTAGTAACAAAAGCCGCCAGCTGATGAAGGCCGCACAGGGATTCGGGCCTTACGAAAAAAGCCACCAACTCCGGTTCTTGGTTCTCTTCAAAAAGGCTTAAGGGCTTCACAACACAGTATCTTTTAGGGGCGGGCCTGGGGTCTATATAATCGAAGATCTGTCTCAACTTGTCCGGTGATTCGCAATAGAACTCACCGCTCATGTGGTCTGGAATCCCAGAAGAGACATAATGGATAATGGTTTCGGTCTGAGGTTTAAGAAATCCAAGCCAGAAAGCACCACCGGGGCATCCGAAGTGCTCTTCATCAAAGAAAGCAGCCTTTCCTTTTTTGCGGGCCCTCCAAATATTTCCCATAACACACGAGAACCGGCCAAAAATAGCTTGCCAGTCGATTTCGTTTTTCTGTTCTTTTTCCCTTGTCGGCAAATCCATCGCTTTGGGGGAGAAACCATCTGCGGGCTTTTCATCGCTGTATAAGATACCCATCGGTTCTTCAGTTAATCCCAAAGTTTGTAAAAGTAGGGACAATTTTTCTTTTTGCTCTGTATTCATTTAAGCCTCCTTAATAAATGAATGGATAGAATCGCGACAAGCAGATCACTATTATAAGCGGGGGCAAGTCTGATGGGAACAGTATGATGCATTACATTATCCACAGGTGCAAAAGGCCGGATTTCACTTTAACATTCTAAGCACGGCTCAGGGTATCATAAAGGAGCTGGAGCCGCAATCATTATCATTGGAGATTAGTGCACACCGGGGAGCTTCACAAAAAACAAAAAAGGCCCGCAAGTTGCTGAAATTCTTGCGAGCCCTTGACAATTCTGTGGAGGCGGCAACCAGATTCGAACTGGTGAATAGCGGTTTTGCAGACTGTTTAAGCAATTTTTACGGTTTTTCACCCTGTTTTTTAATGTTGTTTTTGCTTATGTATTATCAACATGTTATTTGTTTGTAAATTGTTTTTTCTATATCGTTTTTTACCCTGATATTGTTTATTATGGTAGCAAAATGGTAGCAGGCAGATAGCCGTTAACCTTTCGATATTCTTAACTTCTGGGGATAGATTGACATCCCCGGAAGGCTATTTTCATAAACCACTTTCCACGGGCATACCTTTAGAGATTCATATAAAATATAAAATCCAAAATGCTAAAACTTGCTTCTGAAGAATTATTAGTATATGAAATTATTTGAAGTTGCGATTTCGTTACGAAACCTTCATTTTCGTGGAATAGAAGATACAGGCCAAGCAAGCACCGAAGCAATAACTCAAATTGAATAGCTGCCAGAAAGCGAATATTATATGTTGAGAAAAGTCTGCCTTTTATTACTTGCATTTATCCTGATCACAGGTATTTCCAATGCTGAGATAAAAACTTATACTCACACTGTTAAACAATCATTTGCGGGAAGCCAATCACCGGATGATGCAAGGGTGGCTGCTGTCCATAATGCAAAGCGTGAAGTTTTGGAAAAGGCAGGAACATATTTGGAAAGTTTAACCGTTGTAAAAAACAGTATGGTGGAAAAGGATGAAATTATTGCTTTGGCAGCAGGTGTGCTTAAAGCAGAGATAGTTTCCGAGAAAAAATATTTAGATGAAAACGAATTTGGAATCTATGTTTCTGCGAAAGTGGATGTTGATACAAACATTCTTGAGGAACGTGTAAAAAAATTACTTCAAGACCGTGAGCTTTTGAAAAAATATAAAGAAAGCCAAAAGCGTGAAAAAGAACTGTTGGCTAAAATTGAACAGCTGGAACAGGAGAACTCGAAATTACGCACTTCGCCAGCATCGTCAGATATACAGAAAAAAGAGGAAATTAAAAATCAGTTTCGAGAAACTGCACGAGGATTGACTGCTGTTGAATGGAATCAAAAAGCTTTGGCTTTATGGAAAGACAAACAATATACAGTACATTATACAGGACAATATACAGACCCAAATCAAGCTTTGGATTATCTTAACAGGGCTATCCTTCTTGACCCGAAGTATTCCTTAGCTTACAGCAACCGAGGGGTTGCCTATGTTGATTTAGGCAAGTATCAACGTGCCATAGAGGATTTCGACCAGGCTATCCTTCTTGATCCGAAAGATGCCGAAGCTTACAACAATCGGGGGTTTGCCTACTGGAATTTAGGCAAGTATCAACGTGCCATTGAGG
>JAUVVL010000111.1 GCA_030604635.1 Desulfobacteraceae bacterium | reverse complement strand
TGAAGTGACCTGCCCGCCAATGCCTATCTGCTCTTAACTCTTTAGCTGTCTTAAGCAATGAGACGGAGGATAGAAGACAATGTTAATCATAAGTGGCTATGGCAGGCGGGGCTAAAGTGAGCTAAAGTTGTGGAACTCGCCTACGGCGAGGCCAATTATAATCAAATTGACAGAATACCATAACCCCGCCTGCCTGCCGGCGGGCAGGTTTAGGCACTTTAGTTCACTTCGTTCGACCAGAGGCTCTCGACAGGTTAGGCACTTTACACTTTTGCGCTGTAATCCTTTTCAGCTGTTGGGTGGATGATTCTGAAATCGTGCCCCTGGCCTTTGCGATATCGATGGTATAAAAGCCGAGAGTTTTATACAGGGGGAGAAGCTCGGGGGTTTTTAATCCGATTTCTTCAACATGCTTCTCCACAGTTTTCACATCTCCCCTGACAATGGGGCCTGTAAGCGCTTCGGGAATTCCGGCCTTTTCTATATTGGACAAGGTGCCTTCAATCAGGGGCTTTAATACGTCAAAAGCATCCCGGCCTGCTATTCCGGCCGCGCCAATAAGCCTAAATGCAAGGTCAAGTAAAGTAACCAGGTAGTTTGATGCCACCACGGCTGACGCATGGTAAAGGGTTTTGGCTTCTGTCAGAATCGAGACGCTTGTCCCGCCAAGATCGGTTACGATTTCCTTTGCCATTTTAACCGCATAGTCTTCACCTTCTAAAGAAACGATTATACCTTGAAATGGGTTGGTGTCGTAATCAGCCGAAGCAAAACTCTGTAGCGGATGCATAGATCCTATAAATGCACCGCATTTTTTCGCAATCGATAAAGTAGTTGACGGAAGTGCGCCACTACAGTGTAACACCACAGCATTATTGGCAAACCCCCTGTTTCGGGCAATGCTATTGCAAGTATCTGTTATGGCGCCGTCCGGTGTTGTTATAAAAACAACATCCGCATTTCGGGTTATTTCCCATGGAACATCACTGAAATGATCGGATTGGATGATGTCTGCAACCCGCTTGGCGGATGAAAGGCTTTTACTGGTAAATCCGGCCGCCCTGTATCCAGCGCTGGTTAAAAATATTCCGAGGGCTGTGCCAACCTTTCCGCATCCAACGATGGCAAAAGATGGTTTCATGTCTGACTCCTTGAACTTGCAGGGCGAACTTATTCGCCGCACGCCTCAGATTATGCCATATGGCACAAATATAGGCGGACGGCGGAGCTAACGAGTAAAAATTTCGACAATTCTTTTTTAAAACATCTTTGTTAAAGTCAGCGTTATAACGTTGCCTTCAGAGCGGTGTTCAGCATCAAACTCCCAAAGGCTCCTCAACGAAAAGATCATTTTGATATACGGACAGAAAGCACTGATTTCCGGACCGATCGCATAAACTTTATCATGGACATCCGTATCTGTAGCACCCGAACCGCTGTCATCGGTTATTTGCCAATGACAGTATCCGGTCAGGCCGACATCCCCAAATTTTGCCAATGTTTTACTAATACCCCACTCAAAATGAAAATCGTCCCCGGGTTGTACGTCGGTTTCATCCTTATCACTATGAATTTCGTATCGGCCGAGAATCGAAGCCGCCCAGGTCTTTTCAGCATCAAAATAATAGGTTCCTCCCAGGGTGAACATAACCGTCCAAAAGTCTTTGCCCGGTGAAACCGGCAAGGTTTTATTTTGGTCGTATTCTCCGGTTGGGACATAAAATGACAGACCGGCTGCAGCGTCATAGCGCGGGCCATGCCAGGCTATGCCGAAAGGCTCGATGTTGATATCACCAAGTCCAAATTCACTGTCGCTTACTCCAGGCCCGGTTTCAATGTCAGTGTTAATGAGCGGAATTACTACATCCATAAAGTAATTTCCACCCAGAATTTTTATGTCAGATATCCAGATAAAGCGGTTAACCAATGCATAAACGCTTACATCAAAATCAGCATTAAGTTCATTTCCGTCTTTATCGGTTAACGTATCCGCGTTGTAAAAAACGTTATACATGCGATAATAGAAACCCGGAGGTGGCAGTGTCGCCGCTTTGATACCTTCAACTCCGTTTACGTAATGACCGCTTTCACCTGCAAGACCAGATCCGCAACAAAATCCAAAAAGAGCTGAACTGATAACCATAATAAGTACGATTTTTCTCACGTTTCATACCTCCTCTAGATTTATTAAGTTTTAAGTAACCCGTACTCAAGTTATGCTACAAATCATAAATGAGTATCCTTATCAGTTTTTTGCGATGAAATAAACGGAAAAAGTCATTTAATATAGGCTTGACATCAAGGCTCTATTTAGTCATACATTAACATTCTAACGGTAATTTTCTTTATTTATTATTAAAGGTTGCCTGATGCGACATCTGAAACCGACAGTCAATGCCAAGGCAGGAAAGCTCACCATCCAGGAAATGATCGAGGCAATCCTGGAGGAGAACCGGTGCTTATTGCAAAATCTGAGCGATGAAGCAGCGAAGGATTTTATCGAAAGGATCTTGAACGCTAAATCCATTTTTTTCTCTGCACAAGGAAGAGCCGGCTTTATCCTTCGCTGTTTTTGTATGCGCTTGATGCATCTGGGCCTTCAGGTGTACTTTTGTGGCGAAACCATTACTCCCGCTGTTGTCAGTGATGATCTGCTAATCGTTCTGAGCGGATCCGGGGAAACCCCATCGACTCTCGAAGCAGTAAGGAGCGCCAAAAAACACAATGCCATAACTTACGGCATCCTGGGGAATCTAGACTCCAGAATCGCCTCACTGGCGGACATAAGCATCCATCTTCCGGGAACAACCAAGCTGTGCCGTGACTGTGAGCCCCATTCATTGCAGATGGCCGGCTCCTTATTTGAACAATCCGCCTTTCTTTTTTTAGAGGCGGTAGTCATGAGCCTTTACCAGAAAAGAAAAAAAGATGTCGGAAGCGTCTCATCACGTCACACTGTCATCGAATAAAGGAGGAAACATGAAACCAATACTGCAGTTGGCATTAGATTTTGTGGATCTGAAACGGGCCCTGAAAAACGCCCGGGCCGGAATCACCGGTGGGGTTGACTGGATTGAAGCGGGCACTCCCCTCATCAAGAGTGAGGGGCTCCATGCCGTCCGGGAACTGCGCAGACTTTTTCCTGACGCCACCATTGTCGCAGATATGAAAATCATGGATACCGGCCGGGTGGAGGTTGAAGCTGCAGCCAAAGCAGGTGCTAATATTGTGGACGTGCTTGGCGCATCCAGCGATGCTACAATCCGGGAGTGCATCCAAGCGGGCAAGAACTATGGTGCAAAGATTGTGGTGGACATGATTGCTGTAGATGATGTGCTGTCCAGAGCGAAGTTAGCTGAGGATTTCGGGGCTGACTATGTTACGGTCCACTGCGCTGTTGACGAGCAGATGGAAGGGAAGGATCCATTCGATGTCTTACGGCAGGTAAGCCAGGCATTGACTATTCCTGTTGGGGTGGCCGGCGGCATAAACTCCGAAACCGCCGCCAAGGCGGTGGAGGCTGGCGCCGCTATAGTCATTGTGGGCGGCGCCATTAGCAAGGCTCTGGACCCTGAACAGGCAACCCGAGAAATCCGCCAGGGACTCGACACAGGTAAGAGCATCAGCACCACCCTTTTTAAGAGGAAGGGCGAGGCTCAAATACGGGAGATTCTTGAACTGGTGTCGTCGCCTAATCTCTCCGATGCCCTGCACCGCAGTGGTGTTCTCCAGGGAATTCGGCCTCTTTTCCCAGGCATCCGGATGGTGGGCCGGGCGGTCACCGTGAGAACGTATCCGGGGGATTGGGCCAAACCGGTTCAGGCCATTGATGTAGCTGAACCTGGTGACGTAATTGTCATCGATGCCGGCGGCGCGGGTCCTGCCATCTGGGGAGAACTGGCAACTCATTCAGCCGTGCTAAGAAACCTGGCCGGAGTTGTAATCGACGGCGCCCTTAGGGATAGTCCTGAAATCGTGGCTTTGAAATTTCCGGCTTTTAGCAGACTTGTCATGCCTAATGCCGGCGAGCCTAAAGGGTTTGGTGAGATTGGTGTGCCGGTGACGGTTGGCAATATGCGTGTAGAGCCAGGAGACTGGTTATTGGGCGACGATGATGGAGTGGTGGTGCTGCCGCGGGCCATTGCAGTGGAGTATGCAAACCGGAGCATGGATGTGCTGGAGAGGGAAAACCGCATACGAGAAGAGATCAAAGAGGGGAGCACCTTGAGCAAGGTGACCGAACTGCTGCGCTGGGAAAAAAAATAAAGCTTATCCCAAAAGATGTTTCCGAGGTTGAAAAATTTTATTTCGACCTTGAAAACCTGGTCCTTTGGGCCTCCGGCTCGTAGAGCCTACGCCTCGGAGAGCCAGGTCAGAGATAACCGGCTCTGCCAGAAGAGACGGCGCAAAAGTTTGAAGTGAGCTAAATTTAAGGAATTCTGCCAATTATATATAAAATCAGCGGACCTGCCCGCCATCGCACTCGCCGTAACCAGATATACGAAATTCAAGCGCTTGTGCTCAGGCGAGGCGGGCGGGGCAAAGCGACTCCGGAACTTTAGTCACTTCACACTTATCGATTCTGTGATAAATAGCCCCTTTCAGGGGCAAACCAAAGCCTGGTCCTATGGGCCAGGATTCTTTATTGAGAAGTTACAGTGTATCTGTCAAGGTGCTTGCTGTTACTCGATCTGGCTATTTCCGGAAGCATCCTGGAAGATATTTAAACCTAAGTAGATATAGTGAAGGCCGGATGCTATGGTAAATCCGGCCGTAAGCCAGAACAGCGACCATATAATTGTGTGAGCATCTGGAATTTGCGGGTTAAGAAGGGATAGAAAAATAGTCAATACCTGGACAAACGTCGTGCATTTACTGACAAGGGTCGGCTTTACTTTAATATGTATACCCGCTATTGTAAAAAGGGCGATTCCAATCACGATCAGTATATCGCGGCTGAGTACTATAACCGTCAGCCAGGGTGGAATGATTTTAAGAACGGCCAGACATACAAAAGCAGAACCCAATAGAAGCTTATCTGCAATGGGATCAAGATAAGCACCCAACACACTGTACTGGTTAAAATACCTTGCCAACAGGCCATCCAGGCCGTCGCTGATTGCTGCAATGGTAAAAACTAAAAGCGCATAGGAAAACAAATTTTTCAGCATGAAAATTACGAAAAGGGGTGTAAGGAGTATCCTGAAAATTGTTAAAATATTTGGAAAATTTATTGTCAATTTAGTGGTCTCGTTAAAAAATTGATGGATTCAAAATAGACTCACCAGAAGGTTTTGCAATGGTTTCTTGTATTGATGGTTTCGTAAAAAGTCTATTTTGCTCCTATGTGAGCATTTTGACGTCCGCGAAAGACTTTTCACGAGTTCGCCAGTATTGTTTTTGATAAATTTGGGTTAACCGGGTATCAACTCTATCCTTAATCGATTCTGCGACACCTCGTAAATGTTAATACCGATCGATTCAATGGTTTTCAACATCAAGTCGTCTGCAAACTCTTTGGCACTTCCTTGGTAATCGACAATAATGGTAGCTTGATCAGACTTCATTTCCCTGATCTGAACCCCTTCTACGCCGGGCATATTATTGATAATACGACGAAACTTTATAAAGTTAGCAAGATTGCCGGTACCTTCAACCATGATTTCTACCATATTGGTTTGCTTTTCTTCTTTCTGCCAGGCAGCAGCAATTTGCGTAGCAAGCTCTTCCCCTGCAAGTGACCCGGCACTTGAAAGCGCATCCCGGTTTCCGACAGTTTCATCTGTATTTGTTGTAACAGCAGTCTGCATGGTTGAGGCGATTTCTGCGCCTGTATATGTCCGAATTGCACGGGCTGATACTATTCCCTTGAATGATCTTATGTTTTCTCCCATTAAGTTCGGTGCTATATATGTAACTGCTTTTCCAACGATCACCACGTTCGCATTGAAACGGGCGCCGAGATTAATCGCTTCCTGGTTGGTAAGATCTGGCTTGTCGTATACAGACTCAATTCTGACATTTCGTGCCATAACTTTATGATCGATGACCGGAAATCCCTTTGTTTTCATGGTCTTAGACAACGCACTTGCTGAAAAAGCTTTAGCAAAAGCCGAATCTTTTTCCCACCAGTATTTTGGTAAAAGGTATTCAAAATACTGCTCTGAAATCAAAAGCAGAATTCTGGGCATAGGCTTTTTACCAAGCAAAATTCCGGCACTTGACATGAGTTTCTTCAAACTGCTGATGGAAACGGTTGCTTTCACCATTACCCTGTAATTGTTTTCAGACGGAAACTCTGCCAGCACTTTATAACCCTGAATGAATTTGCCGGTTTTTCCATAAAGAACTTCATTGAATGTCTGAAAATTCTGAACCAGAGATTCCATCGGCAGAAGTTCCACAACCACACTTTCTACTGCGGAAACCAGGCTGTTTGAAATTGCCTCTTCCCTTGCATTGGCAGGGTCGTCATTATAAATTGTAGCCTTTCCAATCACTACAACCGTTTTTGTTGAAGGAACCCGGTCTTTAGCCTGAACGCTTCCAGACAGACTCAGCAAAACTGAAAGGAAGAAGGCGGCAGACACGAATCTGATGATTATTTTAGAAGATACAGACATATCGTTCTTACCTCCGCATATGGTGAAATCATTCGGGTTTACCTAGCATGGAAACTGGAATAAAGGTAACACTTTAGCGAGACCTTTGCAAAACGCCCCCTTTTGCCCGATTTCTGTGTCAGGCTCAAATTTTAATCCTCAAAATACTCAATGTATTCCTGTGGTTAAAATTTTCGCCTTCCTTGAACTTGAATCCCGCTTTAGCGGGAAGCATTTTTCAAAGGTCTCTTAGCTTTTTGAAAATATTACCGCTCGTTTGAAATCGATTTGCTTCAAAGAACTAAACTGTTATAAATAAAAAAATAATTATAGCATACTTATGCTTTACGGGCCAGCGTATAATCGGCGAGCATCATAAGGATCTCTCTGGTTTTAGAAGGTTCGAAGACCGCAAGAGCATCTTTTGCTATTTTTACATATTCTGCTGCCAGATTTTGAGTATATGTTTGTCCGCCGTACTTTTTCATCAGTTCAATCAATCTTTCGAAATCATTAACTGAAAAATCTCTATTTGTTATTATTTTTTCCATCTGGCCACGATCTTTTGCGTTGGCCGCTTTGAGTGAATATATAACCGGCAGTGTCAGTTTTCCTTCTTTGAGATCTGCCCCTACCTCTTTTCCAAGAACACTGGTATCCAATGTATAGTCGAGGAGGTCATCGGCCATTTGGAAAGCGATCCCGAAGTTGAAACCGTACTGTGACAGGGCGGTTTCCTCTTCTTTGGTTGCATCTGCAATCAGGGAGCTTATACGGCATGCTCCCTGAAAAAGAACAGCGGTTTTACGCCTTATGACCTCCATGTACTCCTCTTCAGGGATGTCTAAACTACCCTTTCTCATCAACTGGTGTATCTCGCCCTGGGACATGTTTTCTGCAATTTCCGCTACGACCTTGATGATATCGGGACGTTCTGTTTCAGCGGAAATCGAAAGGGCGCGGGCTAGCAGAAAATCTCCCACAAGAACTGCGGTGGCGCTGTTCCATATTGAATGAGCCACAGGCTTGCCTCTGCGCAATGTTGCTTCGTCCACAATATCGTCATGCAAAAGGGTGGCGGCATGCAAGTATTCAGAAATGGTTGAGAACGTCTTATCATAGTTTCCATCGTAACCGCAAATTTTGGCGGAAAGGACCATAAGCAAGGGTCTTATGCGTTTGCCGCCGCTGAACAAAATATGACCGGCGATTTTGGAGACCAGATCGAGATGCGGGTTTAAATTTTGCTCGAGGGCGGCTTCAATTTCCGCGAGGTCGTCTTTAACCAAGGTAAGGATTTTATGCTTCAGGTCCCTCATTCAACTTCTCCTGCAAGGTCATATTCATAAGCGTCTGCGATCATAATGTTGACAAAGGAGCCGATCTGCAATTGATCGGAATGAATATAGGTAATACCATCGACTTCCGGAGCCTGGAAAAATGTACGACCGCTGAAAAGATTATCTTCGGTTGTCTCTTCCACAAGAACGTCGTATACCCTGCCGATGTGCTTGCGGTTATTTTCCAAAGATATTTCCAACTGGCAAGACATAAGCTGGTCGTGCCGATCTTTTGCCACGCTTTCCGGAATATGGCCGGGAAGTCTGTGAGACGGAAGATCATCGGAATCAGAATAAATAAAAACCCCCAGATGATCAAAACGGACATCCTTGACAAAGGTTAAAAGTGCTTCAAAGTCTTTATCGGTTTCTCCCGGGAAACCGACGATCACGGTTGTCCTGAGGGCAGCATCAGAAACAAATGATCGGATTTTATCATAGAGTCTGCGAAGGTCGTCAGAGGTATAATTGCGCCCCATCTTTTTTAAAATACTGTCCCTTACATGCTGAATCGGAATATCAAAATAAGAGCATATGTTCTGGTGTTTAGCAACAGTTCTAATAAAATGATCATCTATACTTTCCGGATGGCCGTAAAGAATTCTGATCCATACATTGTCGGATAATTCTGATATGTCTTCAAGCAGCCGGTTGAGAGAAACGGGCGGGTACAAGTCCTTTCCATAAAAGGTTGTGTCCTGAGCAACCAAAACAAGCTCTTTTACACCGGATGAGATCAAGAAACGCGCTTCGGCAATGACATCTTCAAGGCGACGGCTTTTCTGTTTTCCTCGAAGCTTAGGAATAATACAATAGGTGCAGTGCCGGCTGCATCCTTCCGCAATTTTGAGATAAGCCATGTGGGGGGAACTGATTGCCCTGGCAAACTCTTGCTTCTGTAAGGGTATTAAATCCGGGTCAGGCAGAAAACACTCGTAAGGATCGAGTGACCCATCAGCAGCCTTTTCGATCTCATGGAAGGCTCCGGTACCCAGAAAGCAGTCAACTTCCGGCAGGGCATGGACGATATCTTCCCTGAAACGTTCAGGAAGACATCCGGCCACAATGAGACGCCGGCAGACTCCGGTCTGTTTATACCTTGCCAGCCCAAGGACAGTATCAATCGATTCATTTACGGCAGATTCTATGAAACTGCAGGTATTTATGATTATGATCTCAGCTTTACCAGGGTCCGGTGTGCTGTTCCAGCCGGCTTGCATTAGCCGGCCCATCATCATTTCGCTGTCAACAAGATTTTTGGCACAGCCTAAACTTACCAAATGCAGTTTCATTATTATCGTTCGCCGGAATTAAAAGTCAAAAGGCTCCCTGATTTAGCAAGCAGCCTTACTTCAGAATATTATAAGAGGTTTTGAAGAAAATTTAATCGGGCTATTCAAAGCCTTTCAACCTAACTCTTTATTTTTTTTATTTCCTCTTTAATTAAAGGCACAATTTCAAAGAGATCACCCTCGATGCCATAATCGGCTTTGGAGAATATCGGTGCTTCAGGGTCCTTGTTTATGGCCACAATAACCCTGGATGAAGACATTCCGGCCAGATGCTGAATAGCTCCGGATATTCCGCAGGCAATGTAGAGATTGGGGGAAACAACCTTTCCGGTCTGCCCCACCTGGTCTGAAGAGGGGCGCCAGCCTTCATCAACAGCAGATCGCGATGCACCCACAGCACCATTAAGCAGCTGAGCCAATTCCTCTATCAGAGAATAATCAGGGCCTCCCATTCCCCTTCCGCCGGATACAACCGCATCAGCTTCAGTAAGTTCGACCTTACTTGTATCTAAACGTTTTTCAACAAACCGCAGCACGGTTTTACCGGTGTCCACGTCAAGTTTTTCAAGTGATCCGGATCCTCCAGCCTCTGTAATGGTCATTGCATTCGGCCGAATCCCTATGATTTGTGGATTTACATCAAGAGCCACATCTGCCAGAATTTTGCCTCCGTACATCGGACGTGTTGCGATAAGGTTCTTGTCATCAAAACGGATTGCAACACAGTCCATGGCAAGGGGAGCATTCAGGCGTGCGCTAAGACGTGCCGACAAATCCTTGCCCTGGGTGGATGCGCCCAGAATAACTACGGCCGGATTTGCTTTGCCGATGAAATCAGCAATCACATTGGTATAAGTGTCGGTCATATACACATAAAGGTCCGGGCTTTCGGCAACGATTATTCTGTCAGCACCGTATTTTTTTAGCTCTGTTGCAATATTTTCGACCTCTGTTCCTAAAACCAGGGCTGTGAGGTCGCATCCCAGATTGTCAGCTATACGCCTCCCCTCACTTAAGGCCTCGTAGGTAACTTTCCGAAAAACACCCTCTGTCTGCTCTGCTATTGCGAGCACACCTTGTGACATATTTATCTCCTTAATTAAAGGACTTTAGCCTCTTCGTGCAAAACCCTGACAAGCTCGGCAGCTTTTGCCCGGGCAGAGTCGCCTGTTATTATGATCCCTCCTTTTCGCTCGGGGGGTGGTTTCAAAGCCACGATCCTTGTCAGGGATTCCCCGATTCCGGCAGTGTCAAGTCCGATATCGGCAATGGTTTTAATATCGATGGGTTTCTTTTTTGCTTTCATAATTCCCGGGAGCGAAGCATAGCGTGGCTCGTTCAGTCCGCGCTGGGTTGTAAAAAGGGCAGGTAACGGTGCTTCCAGGATGACAGTGCCACCTTCAATGGTCCGGTGACACCTGATAGTAGAGTCAGTGATCTCTTGCTTGATAACCAGGGAAATATGCGGAATATCCAAAAATTCTGCAGTGGCCGCCCCCACCTGATAGTTATCATCATCAACAGCCCGCTGACCGGCGATAATCAGGTCAAAAGGGACTTCTTTAAGTGCTGCTGCAATAATCCGTGCTATGCTTAAACCATCATATCCTGCTGCGTCCGGATCATTGATCAGTATTCCCTTGTCAGCGCCCATTGCCAGGGCGGTTCTTATAGCCTCTACTGTTTTTTCCGACCCTACAGAAACAATGGTAACCGAACCGTCATGAGCTTCCTTTATTCGAAGCGCTTCTTCAACGGCGTATTCATCATAGGGATTAATGACCCACTTGATGTCATCGGTTTTTATGGATATCCCGTCGTCGGCAATCCCGATTAACGATTCTGTCGCCGGAACCTGTTTTAGCAAAACAAAGATTTCCACTGTCTGCACCTTTCCTTTCAT
>JAUVVL010000036.1 GCA_030604635.1 Desulfobacteraceae bacterium | reverse complement strand
GATATTAAATATTTGAACGAGTCGCACCAGGGCGGGCACTTCGTTCGACCAGAGGCCGTTCGGCGTTGAGGCTCTCGACAAGCTCTCGACAGGTTAGTCACTTCACACTTATCGATTCTGTGATAAATAGCCCCTTTCAGGGGCAAACCAAAGCCTGGTCCTATGGGCCAGGATTCTTTACTTTAGACAGGATTTAGGTGATATAAACAATCTTGTTAATCCTGTTAATCCTGTTAATCCTGTCAGAAAAAGAACCAAATAAGAGGAGAGAAAACATGAAATGCCCTGGACAGGACAGCCGATACTGGAAGCCAGGATCCATTTTTGAGGAAAAATGTCCCGAATGCGGACATACTGTGGAGTTTTTCAAAGATGACACTGCTCGCAAATGCGGTGAATGCGGCCACAGGTTCGCAAATCCAAAAATGGATTTTGGCTGTGCTTCATACTGCCAGTATGCCGAAGAGTGCATCGGAGACCTGCCTCCGGAAGCTTTGGCCATGAGGGATGATCTTTTAAAGGATCGGATAGCCATAGAGATGAAACGCTATTTCAAGAGTGATTTTAAGCGGATCGGTCATGCAACCCGGGTGGCGCGTTATGCCGAACAGATCGGCAAAAACGAAAAAGGGAATCTTGCGGTGATTTTAGCGTCTGCATATCTGCATGACATCGGCATCCATGAAGCTGAACGAAAATACGGGAGCACGGCGGCGAAATATCAGGAAAAAGAGGGGCCGGACATCGCCAGATCGATAACGGTCAAGCTGGGGGCAAAGGATGAATTGATCGAAGAGGTATGCGACATCATCGGGCATCACCATCATCCTCGCTCCGATGAAACCCTAAATTTTAAGGTGTTGTATGATTCGGATCTGATTGCAAACCTTGAGGAAAAACAGAAAGAAAGCCCTATGGACACTGACCGACTGGCCCAAATCATCGAAAAGTCATTTTTGACTGATAGCGGCCGTCAAACTGCAAGGGAAGTTCTTTTAAAATAGCAATGGAACCAATAAAACAAAGGAATTAATCATGAAAGTATTACGCAAAATTATAGAAATAGATGAAGAACTGTGTGACGGATGCGGCCTATGCGTGCCGTCCTGTGCAGAGGGCGCGTTGGAGATTGTGGATGGCAAGGCACGGATTGCCGAGGATAAATTGTGTGACGGGCTTGGTGCATGTTTAGGAGAATGTCCAACCGGTGCACTCAGAGTCATTGAGCGGGAAGCCGATGAGTTTGATGATGAAGCTGTCGAAGAACACCTGGTAGAAAAAGCAAAAGAGGTGCGCAAGGAAGAAGAGGTTATGCCTTGCGGATGCCCATCAGCCAATATTCAGACCTTTGTTCCGGCTGATGCTTGTCAGGCGGCCAGCATGCCTGCCGTCATTGAAGGCGAGGGGGAATCGGCTCTTTCTCACTGGCCGGTTCAGATAAAGCTTGTGCCTGCCAAAGCCCCGTTTCTCAAAGGAGCGGATCTTCTTGTAGTCGCAGATTGTGTTCCTGTTTCCTACTCTTCATTTCACCGAGATTTTTTAAAGGGAAAAGCAGTCATGATGGGATGTCCAAAATTCGATGATGTCCAGGAATACATTGATAAGTTTGCGGATATCTTCAAAACCGCGGGTATCAAGAGTATTACAACGGTCGTTGTTGAGGTGCCGTGCTGTTCGGGCCTTCCAATGATCGTTAAAAAGGGATTGGAAATATCCGGGCAGAAAATACCCATGGAAGAGGTGGTCATCAGCACCAGGGGCGAGATTCTGGAACGAACAAAAGGTTAGCCCGGACCTTTACAGTTGCATCAGGTGGAGCTATGCCCCGCATGGCGCAATGTTTTTATCAACTCTTCCATGTCGTGGGGCACCGGTGCTTCAAAGGAGACGGCAATTTCTGTATTTGGATGGGTGAATCCAAGGCGCCACGCATGCAGCATATGCCTGGGAATGGCTACGAATAGATCTTTTCCGAATGAAACTTTTTCCCCTACCTTGCGACGGCCGTACACGGAGTCACCGATAATCGGATGGTTGATGGCAGCAAAATGAACCCGAATCTGATGGGTGCGTCCGGTCTTCAGATCAAGCTCAACCAGCGTTATCCCTTCAAACCGTTCCCTGACCCGCCACAATGTTTCGGCACAACGACTTTTGCGGCTTCGGGTCGACATCTTCTTTCGATCAACTGGATGCCGGCCGATGGGAAGCGAAACCGCGCCTGAATCAGATTTCATTTCACCATGAACAAGGGCCAGGTACCCTTTATTTATCTTTCTCGATTTGAATTGCCTTGCCAGGTTGTGATGCGCCGCAGCGTTTTTGGCAACTACCAATACACCGGACGTATCTTTATCCAGTCTGTGCACAATTCCAGATCTCAGCTCTCCGCCGATTCCTTCAAGCTCAGGAAAATGATAAAGAAGTCCATTGACTAAAGTGCCGGTATAGTGGCCCGGAGCTGGATGCACCACAAGACCGGGCGGCTTGTTGACAACGATCAGATACTCGTCATCATACAGAATATCGATTTCAATCGGTTCGGGTTTGAACAGCACAGGTTCCGGGGGAGGAATAAGGCCGCGAATCTCATCACCTTTCTTTATTCGATAACCGGGCTTCTTTGCAGCTCCCTGAACACGTATCTTTCCATTACGGATCAGGATTGCTGCAACAGAGCGGGAACAATCAGAAATGCGGGAGGCAACAAATAGATCAAGGCGTTTGCCTGAATCGGGCTCTTCGACAAGAATTTTAAAGGCACTTCTATCGTGCATATTGTAGAGAGGAGGTTATTTGTCGGAAATATCGGCACTCTCTGGAGTCTTGGTTGCAAAAAGCAATTCCATTTCTGATAGAATCGTCTTTTCGTCGATGTTTCTGGCAGTCGAAAGTTCCATCACCAGCAGGGTTTGGGCAGTATCATAAAGCTTGCGTTCTCCAAATGACAGGTCTTTATTTACTTTCAGCAAGGAAAGATCCCTGAAAACCTCGGCCACATCATAAAGGGAACCGGTCTTGATCTTGTCCATGTATTCTCTATACCTGCGGTTCCAGGTCTGGGGCTCAGCAGCTATATTCTCCCTTTTTTTCATGACATCGTATACTTTGGGAACCTCTTCTTCGTCAATGATGTCCCTTAACCCGACCTGTTCTACATTCCAGGTGGGGATCATAATTAACATTTCGTTTTCGATGATCTTCATCATATAAAAATCATGTGTTTCCCCGTTAACCATCCTGGTTTCAATGGAATTAATCCGCCCAACACCGTGTGCGGGGTAAACAGCGAGGTCCCCAACTTTAAATTCGCGTACTTCCTGAAATTTTTGATTAGCCAGATGTGTTAGTTGTTTAGCCGCTTTTTTATTCATTTTTACCACCAACCCATATTGTTTAAAAAAGTAAGAAAAAGAGCAAGTTCTCGCCTTTTTATCATATATTCGATCAACAATCAACAAAAAAAGTTAACAAAAATATACCATTTTTCTGGATTCACGCTTGCGCGGGAATGACAATAATTGTTTATGCAGTATTTAGTTTTTATTGTAACATTTTAGCCCTTTGAAAACATTATCGCATTCAGGTATAATTAAATTTTTACTGAAAAATCACGCCGAAGGCGGATAAAACTCGTAGATAACGGTTCGTAATGAAAGAACCCGCCCGGACTATTAATAAAGATTTTTGTTTTAAGAGGATGTTTCATCTTTAAATCAAATCGCTTATGGTTCTTTCATAACGATCCTAATCGACTCAAACAGTTTCCAGTACAAAATTTAATCATACCTGAAGCTCGTTTGAAATCTATTTGTTTCAAAGATCTAAACTGTTACGGTTTTATTAATTATTGCTTTGGCAGGTATCAGTCCGGTGGCGCTGGCTGATACGATGTTTCCGGCCACTCCTGGTCCGTCTCCTGCCACGTACATCCCCTTGATCTTTGTTTCCAGTTCGTTGGTGGTATCAATCTGAGTAGCAAAAAACTTGATTTCAGGAGCATAAAGGAGCGTTTCATCGTTAGAAACACCAGGAACCACGTAGTTAAGCTTATCCAAACCTTCGATAATGTTAGTCAGAATCCTTTCGGGCAGGGCCATGGCGATATCGCCGCAGACCACGTTGGTCAGTGTCGGATCGATGTAACCCTTTTTTACTCTGTTCCATGTGCTGCGCCTGCCCCGTTTGAGGTCTCCGAAGCGCTGAAGGATTGGCTTGCCACCGCCAATCAGGGTTGCCAGGTTGCCGATGGACTCGCCGTATGCCTGGTTGTCCGTGACCGGCTCAGTCAAGACCACCTTGGACAGGAAAGCGAAGTTGGTACTTTCAGATTTTTTTTGCTGAAAGGCGTGACCGTTGACGCAAACAAAGTTCTTGTAGTTCTCTAAAGAAACGAAACCCCCTTTATTGGTGCAAAACGTCCTGGTCTGATCGTCATATTTTGATGTCTGAATAAAAAAAGTGGGGTCATAGATTACTTCGCAGAGGTCCTGCATAATATCATTGTGTACTTCGACTCGCACTCCCACCTCGATGCCTCTTTGCTTGAGTCCGATCCCGTATTTCTGGGCCAGCTTTCCGACCCAATCTGCTCCCACACGACCAGGGGCCAGGATGATGTTGCTTGCAAAGTATTTTTTCCTGTTGGTAATTATGCCCTTTGCCCGACCATTTTCGACTATGACGTCCTTGACCTCCTCTGATGTGTGGATGGTCACCCCTTTGGACTTGATGTAGTCGGCAATACTTGCGATATGGCCCGGCAAACATTCACTACCCAGATGCTTCTGTTTGATAATTAGCAGATCGATTCCGTACCGCTTGGCCTTTTTGCGGATGCTTCTGGCTTTTTCCATATCGGTAGGATAGATAGGGCCATCCATTCCGAATCTGTTGAATATTTGTTCTGTCTCATCGATTAGTTTCTGAGCCTTGGGAATCGGCATGAACTGTGTCAGGTCTGTCTTACCCAACTTGTAGATGTAGTTCAGCTTGCCGTCGGAAAATAGCCCGGCTCCGCCAATTCCGCACAAAATATTGCATGGCTTACACTTCATGCACTTCTGACTGTCGTTGATCGGGCATTTGCGTTTCAGAGGGCCCTTGCCTTTTTCGATAAGCAGCACATGAAGGTCGGAGTGTTCGCGCAGATAACTGGCTGCAAACAGCCCGGCAGGCCCGCCCCCTACAATGATGACATCATAATCTGTTTTCTTCTGGGTGGTATTGTTTGCAGAAGACATATTTTTTCCTAATGCTACTAAGGGCTCTTCGCGAACCTTAAGTCCCAAAAAACGTTTTAGGCATAGCGAAAAAAGGTTCGGGCAACAGCCCGTCTTGAAATAAGGTTTTCAAATACAGAAATTGTAACAATATCAAATATTATAGCAAGCGTCAAATTAATATACGATTAATGTGCGATGGGAAATCTGGAAGGGGGAGCTTCACTGAAATTTAATCTGGTAATATTATTGCACATATATACAGTAAAACTCGACGCTTGCAGGATTTAGGAATAATTATTGTTGATCGTTTTTTTTTGTGTAGATTTATGATATCTTAAGGATAATAAAGTGAAATTATATCTTTTTATTTTTTATGTTCGAAAGCCCCACGTGCCCAAATTGACCAATTAGTTGAAAATTGATGCACAATGAGGCACTAAATGATAGAGAAAAAAGTATTGTGTGAATTGTGTAAGTCTGACACAGTTGCTGTTGAAAATCGAACATCCACCCTGATTCTTGTAGTGTTGGCCTTTTACTTATCTGCGGCGGAATGACAGCAGCGTTCTGGCCGGGTGTTGGAACCTGGGAGGTCTTGCAGTTTGCGCAGCAACGAAAGCTTCCTGTGATGAACGATTGGAAGTCTCCGTTTGTCGCTCACATCTATTGGTTATCCCATGACTTCTTTAAGAGCACGGGTCCTATTCTACTGATTCAGCAGGCATTGTTCTGGTCGGGTCTGGCCCTATTAGCGTGGAGCACATTCAAGGGCGCTATTAGCCGGGTCCTCTTTTTTATGGTCGTAGCTATTCTCCCCCCGATATGGATTACCGAGATTCTACTCTGGAAAGAGGCGTGGACCCTTTCCTTCCTTTCGCTCAGTATCGGCGCGATGTTCGCGTATATGAAAAACAGGCGGTTACTGTATGGAGTGGTCGCCGTTCTCTCGGCGATATTGCTAACCGCGACCCGACAAAACGCTGTATTATTGACGTTTCCCGCCTTCTATGTCGTCGCGCGAACGGTTGCAGTTCAAACACGCAAGGCCAAAGCAAAACAGAGCCGAGCTGTCCTTACCTCGACTTTCGCTATCCTGCTGATTGTGGCTTTGGGAGTGAACTGGGCTATAAACATTAGGGGGAAACAATGCTGCCATATCTGGCACCATGGACTTCTCTGGGACCTCGCTGCCATCTCAATATCCGAGGAGCGAATGCTCATCCCCGATGAGTTCAGGAAGTGCGGCGAAGCCGGGTCACTGGCTCGCATACGGTTATATTTCACGCGCTACCACTCGGACCCGCTTTTCTTTTTACAAGGATCTCCGCTGAGACTTTACGGAACTCCCTGGTCGGGATGCTACGAACGGCCACCGCTTGGCATGCTATTAGAGAGCTGGCTTGACACGGTCTTGACCTATCCTGGGGCTTACCTGCGTCACCGACTCCTTTATCTTAAACACCTCCTTAACATTTCAGACGTGTTGAATGATTGGTGGGGGATGACCTACTACCGGATTGATTCGGAGTTCACCCCGATAGCGAATCGTTCGAGTCTCTTCGATCTCGTTCGAACGAGCCAAATCTACGAAGCAGTAGTTCTCGGAATTCCTTTCCGGGGCTGGGTTTACCCGGTAGTGTTTTTGTTGTCTGGAATTGGACTTGCCCGAAAGGCTTCTATCGAAGACACATACCTGTGGATGCTATGGCTTGCTGGGATCGCTTACTTTGCCTCATTTTTGGTCATTGGATCGGGAGCGGTCATGCGATACTTATCGGTGTATGCGGTGCTTGGGCCGGCCATCCTGGCTGGCCGTTGGCGTGAGTCGCGGCTAAAACGGTGAGATCGACGAAAAAGCCGTTCGGACATTCTTCGATTTTAAAGTCGCGTTCATCAAGAATAAAATCTGCGCCCTTTTTGTTGCCTTTTTCAATATAACCCGTTTCCGCCAATAGGTGAAAAAACGTATGTTGTTCGGGTAAGAATTAATGATAATAAATATGTCTTGACAACTTTACAAATTTGTGCAAGTATGAATTTATGCTAAATTCACAATCACCCATTCCATTATATCACCAACTGGCAGATATCCTTCTGGCCAAAATACGTTCAGGAGAATATCCGCCGGGTTCAAGAATTCCGTCAGAAAACAGCCTTGCAGCGCGTTACAGTATCGGACGGCCGACTGCCAGACAAGCCACGGACCTGCTGGTTCGTAAACAGATACTGATCCGCAGGCGGGGTTCTGGAACCTTTGTATGCGAAAAACAAAAAGAGGTTGATCTCTTTTCACTGGCCGGAACGATTTCATCCTTTCACAAAAAAGGGATATCAATTACGACCCGTATTTTGCAAAAGATCCGATTGAAAATAATCGGAGATGATCCGGAAAATCCTTTTACCAACAAAAAGGCCTATTTTTTTTCCAGGCTCAGCCGGGTTGAAAAGGCTCCGGTCCTTATTGAGGATATATATCTCCATTCAGCGCTATTTTCAGGGATCGACCGGATTGATCTGGCCAGCCGATCCCTTTCACAAATTGTCGATGAACATTATTATATGCGGCCTTCCGGCGGAAAGCAGAACTTCAGGATCGGCTATTTAACCGGGAAGAGGGCGCAGAATCTGGACGTTACACCGGACACACCCATTTTGACGGTTAAGAGGTTTCTGCATTTTGAACAGGCAAAAAACGCTGTTTATTCAAAACTTTACTGCCGAACAGATCAATTCGTTTTTTCACAAACATTAGGAGGAATTGCAGATGAAAGATCGGGGCTACTATGAAGGATTCGGAGGCGCATATCTTCCTGAGATCCTTATTGCCACCTTTGATGAACTTGTTGAAACATTTCAGCAGGCAAAAAGCGATCCCGGCTTCTGGCAGGAATATACTGATATTATGTCTACCTATTCCTGCCGGCCGACGCCGCTCACCTTTGCTGAAAACCTTACCCGGCGCTTTGGCGGCGCCCGGATCTATATCAAGCGGGAAGACCTGAACCACACCGGCGCCCACAAGGCAAACAACGTTATGGGGCAGGGGCTCCTGGTCAAGCGGATGGGAAAGACCCGTGTAATTGCTGAAACCGGGGCCGGCCAGCACGGGGTGGCAACCGCAACCATGGCCGCCAAGTTTGGATTCAAATGTACCATTTATATGGGAGAGGTCGATGTTCGGCGGCAGCGTCCCAATGTTTTCTGGATGGAACGGTTGGGCGCCGAAGTCATCACCGTGCGGGAAGGAACACGGATTTTAAAAGATGCGATTAATGAGTCTTTTCGTGACTGGGTGACTAATATGGATACAACGCATTATGTATTGGGCACGGCATGCGGCCCACACCCTTTCCCGGAAATGGTCTCTTTTTTTCAATCCATAATCGGAAAAGAGGCGCGCGAGCAAATCCTGGAAAAAGAGTGGAGTCTCCCATCCCGTATTTATGCCTGTGTGGGAGGAGGCTCCAATGCATTGGGGATATTTAAAGCTTTTCTGGATGATCCGGTTGAACTCGTGGGTGTGGAGGCCGCAGGCAAAGGGCTGGCGACAGGTCATCACGCAGCCCGCCTCTCTTCCGAAGATGCAAGCGTAGGGGTGGCACAGGGTTATAAGACATATTTCCTTCAGGATAACGACGGCCAGATGAAGGAAACCCATAGTGTTGCCGCTGGACTCGATTATGTGGGCGTCTCGCCGATCCTATCACACCTTAAGGAAACCGGCCGTATCCGGTTCGAGGCAACAACAGACCAGGAGGTAGTAGATGCACTCTCGCTCACGATTCAAAAGGAAGGGCTGATTCCGGCTTTAGAGTCAGCCCATGCCTTTGCCCAGGCATTCAAAGAGGCATCAGCCCTGTCTAAGAAAGACATAATCCTGATTAATCAGTCCGGAAGAGGCGACAAAGACATATTTACAGTTGCCGATGCATTTGCTGATCCAAAGTGGCAGGAATTTATCAAAGAAAAGGCGGAGGAATATCATGCTTGAATCGTATCTGCGGAGCAGGCTGAAAGAAAAAGAAATCCTGTTAATGACCCATATTGTTCTCGGATACCCCACATTTGAGGATGCTTTCAGGATCATCGAGTCAATGGTCGAAGCCGGTGTAGATCTGATAGAGCTGCAAATCCCTTTTTCCGAACCGATCGCAGACGGCCCGGTGATTCTGCATGCCAATCAAAAGTCTCTGGCAGGGGGTGCAACCGTGCAAAAGTGCATCGATTTTGCCCAAAAGGTTACCGAAACTTTTGATATTCCCTTCCTGTTTATGAGCTATTACAATATTCTATTCAAATACGGGATTGATCGGTTTGCCGCCGCAATGGCCCGGAGCGACCTGTATGGGGCTATCGTCCCGGATCTCCCCCCTGAAGAAGGACAGGACTTTCTTGAAGCCATGCAAAATAAACGTCTTGCTCCGATCTTTATCTTTTCCCCCACGACCCCTGATGAGCGAATGAAATACCTTGCATCCTTTGGAAAGGGTTTTATCTACTGCGTGGCCAGAAAAGGGGTAACCGGTGTGGATACGGATTTTTCCAAACAATTGGAGAAATATCTTGCGCGATGCCGTAAGGCAACCGATCTTCCGTTGGCACTCGGTTTCGGGGTTAAAGAAAAAGCAGATGTCGAATTTTTAATTGGGAAAGTCGATATTGCAGTCATTGGATCACAAACGATTCGGTTGGTGGACAAAGAGGGTGTCGGCGTTATAGGTGAATTTATCAAAAGCCTGAGATGAAAAGGTATAGCCCGAATTTCTCATGAAGCATTTATCTGGCTTCGCTAATCTGATAAAATCAAAAATAGCAAACCCAAAGCGATAAATTGGTTTTGAAAACGCTTCTATGAATATTTTCTAAAAATCAAAGTTGCATTAGTGCCGCCAAAACCAAAAGAGTTCGAAAGAGCGATATCAATTCTTGCCTGTTTTGCTTGCTCGCGAACATAGTTCAAGCCTTGACATTCTTGATCGACTTGTTCGAGATTCAAAATTGGCGGAACTTTATTATTACAAATAGATAATACGCACGAAATTGCTTCAATTCCCCCTACGGCTCCCAAAGAATGTCCAAGCTGAGATTTATTAGCTGTAATTAAAGGCTTGTCCTTTTCAACTCCAAAGACCTCCTTAATGGCTTTGGCTTCGTTAATATCCCCCTTTGGTGTAGATGTAGCATGAGGATTTATTAAATCGACTTCTTCCGGCGAAATTTCTGCATCCTCTAATGCTAACTTTATGCATCTAATCGCACCATAAATATCTGGGTCAGTAATATGACTGGCATCTCCAGTCATGGCAAAACCAATGACTTCTGCATATATTTTAGCCCCTCTACCCAAGGCATGTTCTAGTTCTTCTAATATTAGAATGCCTGATCCTTCTGCCATAACAAAGCCATTACGGTTTATGTCAAAAGGACGAGAGGCAGATTGAGGCGTTTGGTATTCCGAAGAAAGGGCTTTAAGGGCGTGAAAACCGGCTATTGTTAATAGTGTAATCGAAGCTTCTGTTCCGCCGCAAGCAATGGCGTCTTCTTTTCCGAGTTGAACTCTCTGGAAAGCTTCACCAATAGCATGAGCACCGGATGCACAGGCAGTTGCCAGGCAAGCATTAGCGCCTTTAGCCTTAAAAGAAATACTGACATTGCCGGCGGCCAAATTAGGTATCAAACGAGGAATTAGGAACGGTGATACTTTTTTACCTCGCAAAAAACGCTTAAATTCACTTTCCCATGTCTGGGGGCCACCTAAGCCAGATCCAATAATTACTCCAACCCGATCAGGATTAACTTCTCCATCATCTAAACGCACATTAGAATCAGCAATTGCTTCTAACGCTGCTGCGTGGGCAAATTGGGTAAAGGAATCCATGTATTTAACTTGTTTTAGATCATCTTTAGAAAAACCTTGTTTTCTTTGTTTGATGATATCTTTGATGTTAAAACCCTTAACTTCGCCGGCAATCATTGGTAAATCCTCCGGCAGTTTAAATTCGTCCTTAAGTTCATCCAAATCACCCCATTGGGTAATTAGATCAATTCCTGATTCACCTGCCAACATAGCATTCCAGCTATTTGGTACATCCAATCCCAGAGAAGTAACCATTCCTAACCCGGTTATTACCACTCTTTTTAATTCTATTATTTTTTTCATTTTTTACCTCGAATGATTAATACGCAGATCAGCCGGCTAAAAAATCTTTTTTAAGTTTTTTTTAAAGCTGCACCGGGAAACTGCGCTTATAAAAGCTCCGACTTTGCCAGGATCCTTTCGGCCGGGACCGGATTCCACACCGGAGCTGACATCCACGGCATGCGGCGCGCTCGCTTCAATGGCATCGCAAACATTTTCAGGCGTAAGTCCCCCGGCAATGATCAGCGGATGTTTTTCCCCAAAACTTTTTGCCTGTTCCCAATTCCACTCGAGGGCATTTCCGCCCGGAAGTCTCCCCAGGCCGCATTCCACCAGAAAAGCCGAAGCGTGATAACTTGAAACATCTTCCAGAGACGGTTTGCCGTCGATAAACAGAGCCTTAATCACATGAAGATTTTCTTCTCGAAGGCGACGGACGAGTTCAGGGGGCTCCTGGCCATGCAGCTGGACGGCATTAAGGTGACAGCGTTCAACACGCAGCATGATGCTCGAAAATGTTTCGTTGACAAATACGCCCACGGTTTTCACTCGTTCCTGCACGGCCATACAGATTTCTCCGGCCAGGCGATCCGTTAAATGCCTCGGACTTTTGGGATAAAAAACGCATCCAATGGCATCTGCTTCCAGGGCCACACATTCCAGGGCTTCATCAACCCGTGTCAGGCCGCATATTTTGACCTGGGGTATAAACTTATTTTTGTCCGATGATTGCATTCCATTGCTTTTACAGGAAAGTGATAATTAATAATATTCATCAAATCCTTTTAATACTGTCAAGATATATTTAACCCATAAGCGATTTGAGATAGTTGCCCGGGTTTTTTGCTCGAACAAGGCTTTCTCCGATGAGAAAGTTCCAGATTCCAGATTTCTGATTTTTTTCAATATCCGCCCGTGTTCGTATTCCGCTGGCCGCAACAGCCACCTGATGGGGTTCAAGCAGCGATTTCATGCGAATCGCCGTCTCTATATTGGTTTCAAAAGAACGCAGGTTGCGGTTGTTAATGCCGATAAGCCGGGCCCCGGCCCGGTTCGCCGCTTCGAGATCCTTCTCCGAATGAATTTCTACCAGCGCATCCATTTGAAGTTCATTGCAGATATCAAGATAGTCCTTCAGCTGTTCTTGCTCAAGAATGCGGGTAATCAGAAGAACGGCGTCTGCCCCCATAACCGCAGATTCGTAAAGCTGGTAGGAAGAAATCAGAAAGTCTTTTCGAAGCACCGGAAGCTTTGTGGTTTTACGGGCGCTTTTCAAGTCCTCTGCGCTACCCTGAAAATGGGGCTGATCGGTCAGGACGGACAGTGCTGCCGCTCCCCCCTGTTCATATTGCGATGCGTATGTGACCGGGTTCAGATCCGGACAAATAACCCCCTTTGACGGAGACGCCCGCTTGATTTCAGCGATGATGTTGACGCCGTAAGGGCCCGGCCGTTCGAGCCTTTTTAAAAATGAGCGTTTTTTTCGAGGCATTAAAGCTTGCTCAAGAAGTTGTTTTTCGGACAGGTGTTTCTTTGCCGCCTCGATTTCCTGTTTTTTATCTTCAACGATTTTACTTAAAAAATCTTTTGTCATTTCAAGCGTTTTCCTGTGTATACCTAACCAGTGCTTCCATTTTTCCGGCCGCAGCGCCCTCATCAATGGAAATTTCAGCTATACGGATGCCTTTTTGGAAGTCTTCTGCCTGCCCTGCCGCTACAAGGGCAGCAGCGGCATTAAGCAATACAACATCCCGTTTCGGGCCTTTTTCTCCATTCAGAATCTTGCGGGTTATTTCGGCGTTTTCATCAGGGCTTCCTCCCAAAAGCTCGGTTGAATCCGCCTGTTTTCCGAAAAATTGTTCAGGAGTAATATCATAAGTGCGAATGAGACCATCTTTGAGTTCCGAGACGCGGGTGGGCGCACAAACAGAAATTTCATCAAGCCCGTCATGTCCATGGACGACAAAAGCTCTTTTTGCGCCCAGAAGCTGTAAGGCATGTGCGAACATTTCCGTCAGTTCAGGTGCGTACACGCCGAGGAGCTGGCAATTGGCGCCGGCGGGATTTGTCAGCGGTCCCAGCATGTTGAAAATACTGCGGAGACCAACCTCTTTTCTTGCTTTGGCAGCGTGTCGCATGGCGCCATGATACAGTGGAGCAAAAAGAAAGCCGATACCGATTTCCTGAACAGCCTCTTCCATGATTTCGGGATCAGTGTCGAGTTTTATTCCCAGAGCCTCAAGAAGATCCGCGCTGCCGCATTGACTCGAAACCGATCGATTTCCGTGTTTGGCGACAGTCACGCCGCAGCCGGCCACCACAAATGCGGTTGTGGTAGAAATATTAAATGTCTGGGCCCCGTCTCCGCCGGTTCCACAGGTGTCGACGATGGTCGGGGCTGAAACTTGAATACGGAGTGCTTTGCGGCGCATGGCTCTTGCCGCCCCGGCCAATTCTTCGAAGGTTTCTCCTTTGGTGGCCAGAGCAGCCATCAGAGCGCCAACCTGTGCGTCCGTGACGTTCCCTGAAAAAATTTCGGTTATCATTTGAGACATTTCAGTTTCGCTCAGGTCGTTACCCTGCACAATTTTGTTAAGGTTTTCCCGAAACATGGTGGTTATTCCCCCTTTCCTATACTTAGTGCTTCACAGCCTGCTTGATCCAATTGTTCCGTGCTTTTTAAAAAATTTCTGAGAAGCCGTTTCCCGACACGTGTCATAATAGATTCCGGGTGAAATTGAATCCCTTCTGTTGGATGATTTCGATGCCTGATACCCATAATTTCACCATCATCTGATTCCGAGCTTATTTCCAGGCATTCGGGAAAATTTTCCCTGGAGACGGCCAGTGAATGATACCGCATGGCCTCAAATGGTTTGCGGATACCCTGATACAGCATTTTTCCATCAGAGTGAATCATGGAAGTTTTTCCGTGCATGAGTCGTTTGGCAGGGACCACTTTTCCGCCAAATGCAGCGGCAATGGCTTGATGGCCGAGGCACACACCGAGGATGGGAACCTTCCCGGAAAAGTGTTTCACCACAGGAAGGGAAAGCCCTGCTGCTTCCGGCCGGCCGGGTCCAGGTGATATGACGATTCCCACAGGATCCCAGGAAATGAGATCTGAAATGGAGGCAGTATCATTCCGGATGACCTTGACAGAAGTACCGATTTGCTCCAGATATTGCACCAGGTTGTAAGTAAATGAATCATAGTTGTCTATCATTATGATCATCGTTCATCCTCCTTTGTGCGATACTTCTTTTGCAAAAGCTGAAGTGCTTTTTGCATTGCCATGGCTTTGTTGACGGTCTCAATGCGTTCGCTTTCAGGATCGGAATCGGCAACGATTCCGGCTCCTGCCTGAACCGTCAGCTGTCCATCTTCAATGCAGGCTGTCCGGATGGTAATGGCCATGTCCATATTTCCGTGGAAGGAAATATAACCCACCGCGCCGCCATAAGGACCTCTGGGTTTGTTTTCGAGTTCGGCGATAATCTCCATGGCCCTTACTTTGGGAGCTCCGGATAAAGTGCCGGCAGGAAAGGTGGCCCGAAGCAGATCCCAGGCGTCGAAGTCGGGTTTAAGGTCACAGCAGATGTTGGATACCAGATGCATGACATGAGAATAACGTTCAACTATCATCAGATCCGTTACCTGGACCGTTCCCACCTCTGCTACGCGCCCCAAATCATTACGTCCCAAATCTACCAGCATAAGGTGTTCCGCCCGTTCTTTCTCATCTTGCAGAAGCTCATTGGCGAGAGCTCTGTCTTCCTGTTCGTTCTTTCCTCTGGGGCGTGTGCCTGCAATTGGGCGGAGGGTGGCTACACCGTTTTCCAGCCGCACCATGGTTTCCGGGGAGGAGCCTATGAGGGTCACCTCATCGAGACTAAGGAAGTAGAGATAGGGTGAGGGATTGATGAATCGCTGTGCCCTGTATAGCGCCCAGAGATCGGGCGGGGGCGCACAGACAAAAGGCTTGGAGATGACGGTCTGGATGACATCACCGGCCCGGATATATTCCTTTATCTTTTGTACAAGAGACCGGAAAGTGTCGGCTTCCCACGGCGCTTTCAGCATAAATTCAGTATGATTTGGGTGTTCATCCTTTTCGGATAAAGGCTGTTCCATTTCCCAGAGCAGAGATTCGATTCGTGAGGTTGCCGAATGAAAAGCTTGATCAGGATCCTGCTCCGTGTCCAGAAAGGAAATGACAACCGCAAGTAGTGTATGCCGTATATTGTCAAAGATAAGGAGTTCATCGGGTATGATGAAATGCGCAAGCGGTTTGTTTTCAGGCAACAGATTGGGTATCGATTCAAAAAAGGAAACCATTTCATATGTTAAATACCCGACCATTCCCCCCCAGAACCTTGGAAGTCCTGATAATTGAGCGGGACGGTACTTGTTCATCAAATCTCTCATGATTGTAAGCGGGTCCCCGTTATGGGGGATCTGTTTGCGGGAATTGTTTTCAAGGATTTCCAAAAATTGGGGATATACCCTGATATGACAGCGGGCAGAGACGCCCAGAAAGCTGTATCTCCCCCACCGTTCACCGCCTTCAACACTCTCGAAGAGAAAGGCAGCCCCCTTGTTTTTATAAATTTTTTTTAAGAGAGACACCGGAGTTTTTGTATCTGCAAGAATTTCGACGCAAACCGGAATCACATTGTTTTGCTTTGCCAGACTGCGGAATTGATTAATGTCCGGAAATTCATTTATCAGCATGGGCATTTCCTTTATAGTACATTGTTTTTATGAGTCAAGGTTGATGGTTTCGTATTAATCACTTTCATCAGGAAAGTGATGAATGAGAAAGATCAAATAAATCATGTAAATCCTGTCAAAAAATAACACAAAAAAAGAGCCGAGGAGATTTCCACGGCCTTTTTGAAACCAAATAAAAAAGGACCATGGGTTTCGGGTTGCTCGAGGTCCTTTTAGTTTTTCCTAATTATAAATAAGGCTGATCAAGTCCATGAGGCAAACCCCTTGAGAGTTTGCCACCACCAGATAGTTAAATCATTACCTATTATTTGATTTTGAATTTTAATGTTTTTCATCATACGCACCAGAATATAACAAAATTTATATTTATTTGTTGATGTTTGTCAAGATTTTTTTGTATTCAATAAATGACGATTTCGTAGTTGTGTAACATTTTAGCCCTTTGAAAACATTATCGCATTGTGGAACACGTTTTTCAAAAAGCTAAATTAATATGTAATTGTTAGTGTTATGAAACATATATGAAAAAATAAGGAGGATAGGACATGCTGATAGTGATGGATCAAAAGGCAACACCCGAGGAAATTGATGTAGTGTTGGCGGTCATTGAAGAAAGGGGATACACTGCTCGCCCGATACCGGGAGGAGAAAGGGTGTCCATCGGTATTTTGAATAATAAGGGTCCGGTTGATGCTTCCCAGTTTTTGGGACTTCCGGGGGTCAAGGACGCCATTCCTGTCACACGTCCCTATAAGCTGGTGAGTCGCGAGTTTCGACTCGAAAACACGGTGATTCAGGTAGGTGATGTATCTGTGGGTAACGATGGTCTGTTGATAGTGGCCGGGCCATGTGCGGTGGAAAGCGAATCTCAGGCTTTGACCATCGCCAAGCATGTCCGGGGTGCCGGCGCCCATCTCTTCAGGGGAGGAGCCTATAAGCCTAGGACATCTCCTTATTCCTTTCAGGGTCTGGGCAAAGAAGGATTGGAAATTCTGGCGCGGGTCCGTGAATCCACCGGAATGCCGGTTGTCACCGAAGTGATGGATTTTGAAACTTTTGACCTGGTGGAGGAATACGCCGATGTGATCCAGATCGGAACACGAAACATGCAAAATTTCAGTCTGTTGCGGCGTGCCGGTCAAGCACGCAAACCGATTTTGCTCAAGCGGGGCATGGCGGCTACCATCGACGAATGGTTGATGGCAGCGGAATACATTCTGGAAGGCGGAAATTCAAATGTGATTCTATGTGAAAGGGGTGTAAGGACCTTTGTGCATCATAGTCGAAACACGCTGGATCTTTCCGCTGTTTCAGTTGTCCTAAAAGAAAGCCACCTTCCCATTATTGTCGATCCAAGTCATGCGGCAGGACGAAGAGATCAGGTGATTCCCCTAAGCCGGGCAGCCGTGGCCGTGGGTGCTCAAGGTTTGATGGTTGAAGTGCATCATGCTCCTGAAAAGGCGCTGAGTGATGGCGCCCAGTCTCTTTACCCCCATCAGTTTGAGAGGCTTTGCCGCCAGGTTCGAACAATTTTTAATAATTTAAAAGCTGATGAAACGTCTTCTTAACACGCTCAAATAGGCACTCATTTATTTCGACCTTGAAAACCTGGTCCTTTGGGCCAGGTCAGAGTTAACCGGCTCTGCCAGAAGAGACGGCGCAAAAGTTTGAAGTGAACTAAAGTTTAAAGTGACCTGCCCGCCAATGCCTATCT
>JAUVVL010000058.1 GCA_030604635.1 Desulfobacteraceae bacterium | reverse complement strand
TGTGCCATATGGCATAATCTCTGGCGGATCCTGGATAGGTCTTTTGACATAAAATGCGCCATCGAATTTACGAATTAAAGCACTTAGGTTACATAGTATTGCTAATCTGTTCAATAACTCCGGCAGCAATAAGCGGAAGCATGATTTCATGGTGACCCGTAAGGTTAAAACCCTGCCCACCAACGGCCGTTGGCCTGTTAACAACATTGGTCATGGGGCGGTAGTGCCGAATAAAATCCATGTTGACCGTAGTAAAATTCTCAAGGTTATGGCCCAGATTCCGGACAAGGGTAATAGCCTTTAAGAATACCTCAGGTAATATTACCGCAGATCCCACATTCAGATAAACACCTTTTTCCAGGGTTGCAATTACCGATGCAATCGTGCGAAAATCTCTGTGGGTCGCTGCTCCTGTCACTTCTGGATCAAACCCGGGATGCATATGAATGGTGTCTGTTCCGATTGCAACATGAACCGTAACAGGCAGGCCCAGGCGTGCGCCGGCAGCAAGAATGCTTTTGTCACTAAAGGGCAGATTCTTTTCGATGATAGATAGGCCGACTGCTTCGCCAAGCCCTGTGGATTTTTTAGCGGCTTGATGTATTGCATCACTTAAAAAGTCACATGTTTCTTGTGCCATACCGAATGTGCCGTTTCCGATGGATGTTGCGACATCTTCCGATGTCTGTCCTGACATGGCAAGTTCGAGATCGTGAATAATACCTGCTCCGTTCATTGCAACGGCGGTGACAATTCCGCGGTCCATAAGGTCTATAACAACCGGGTTTAGTCCCACTTTAATAACATGGGCTCCCATGGCGAAGACAATGGTTTTTTTCTCCTGAAAGGCTGTAGCAATTGAAGAAATGACTGCCTTGATGTCACTGCCGGCAAGTATGCCGGGAAGACTGTCAAGGAAATCCTTAAAACTGGATCCCTTTTGCCATGCTTTTGCGAAGTCCGTAGTGGATACCTTGCTTTTTCGGTCTGAAAGCGGGTAAGTTTTTACCCGGCTCAGATCAATGGGTTTAAATGTTTGCGACATGATTATCCTGGTTAAGTGATAAAAAAAGTTAATAAATTCGTAACAAGTTTTTTGTATTAATTTAGCTTTATGAAAAAAGTGTCCCACAAGCATTCAGGTGATCCGGTTTTAAAGTGGGTCACTGTTTGACACGGTTTAAAACCGGATTACCTGAATGCGATAATGTTTTCAAAGGGCTAAAATGTTACAGTTTTTTTCGAAATTATTAACAGATGCGTTTACAATGAACGCCGGGACTTATGGCTTTTTCTTACAGTCGATATCAACTTAGCCTTTGCAACGTGACCAAATATTTATGATTAAACAAAGTTACCAAAAAACACTAAAAAGCCTTACCAGCAATCATAAATATTTGGTCACTGCGAAAGTCAATGCAAATAACAAAGATATCGCCTTCCAGAAAAACCTTAAGTCCCTATTTTTTGAAACCGTAATATTTGACTATGACCTCACAGGTCGAAATTTTTCCGGAAAAAGGATTCTTTCGACCAGATCACACAGGATATGCCCCAGGGTGATGTGTACTTCCTGAATCCTCGCTGTTGTGTCTGATTCTACGGCAAATACCAGATCGGCACAATTGGCCAGCTCACCGCCTTGACCGGTCAGTCCAATGGTAAACATACCGATATTCTTAGCCGCATAGATTGCTTCGATTACATTTTTGGAGCTACCGCTGGTACTGATTCCTATGGCGATATCGTCCTTTTTTCCCAGTGCTTTTATCTGCTTGGAGAATATTTCGTCAAAGTGATAGTCATTCCCGATGCTGGTTATTATGGATGTATCGGTGGTTAAAGCCAGAGCTGCAAGCGGTGGCCGTTCAATTTGAAATCTGTTTACGAATTCGGCTGCAATATGCTGGGCATCTGCAGCACTGCCTCCGTTGCCAAAAATCAGAATTTTATGACCGGATGTTATGCAGATGGCGAGCCTGTCAGCCCCGCTTTGAATGAGATCGATGTTATTTTTTATGAACCGGTCTTTAACTTTTATGCTTTCTTGAAGTGTGTCCAGGATAATGTTTTTCATTGTCTACTCAGCCATCAATTTTTTAATCTTTTTGATCAGTTCTTTGCAATCATGACCCAGGTCGTCTGCCTTTTGCAACTGTTCCAACGCATCTTTAAGCTGATCTCTCTTCAGATAAAGGCTGCCAAGCCTGTATCTGAAAAGACCGTTTTCTGGTGCAATATCTACACTCTGCTGACAGAAGATCGTGGTAATTTCAGGATTTTCACCCTGAAGATCAAACAGATAACCAAGGGCAGAGAGTGAATCCGCATCATTCGGGTTCTGCCGGATCGCCTTTTTATACGCTGAAACCGCATCATCTGTCATGTTCATGGCAGCGCAACACTCACCAAGAAAACGATAAGCAAGCCCGGACTCCGGCCCGGCCCTGACAGCTTTCTCAAGAAATATTTTACCTTTTTCCGGTTTTCTCATCTCAAGGTAAAGTTTTCCGGTTTGAATCGCAACCTCGAATATACCTTCCTCTTTACTGTCTGCATCAAGAAAGTATTCAAGGGCCTTATCCTTTTTATCCGTCAACATGTTTACCAGGCCTGCGTTGTATAGAGCCATAGCCTCGTCGGGGTCAAGCCGGATTGCTTCTTCAAATTCTTCCATGGATTTTTCATATGCGCCCTGAACGCCGTAACATACGCCGAGACTATTGTGAACGTTTACGTTTGATGGATCAAGCAGAAGCGCCGTCTTGAATTCTTCGATGGCTCCGTCGATGTCTCCTTTCTGATACAGCTCGTCGCCGCTGATATTTAAGCTCACCGCATCAAAGGAAACCGAACTGTCAGGGCCGAAGAACACAGCGTGATCAAGAGCTTTGCGGGCGTTATCGAGAATCTGTTCCTTATTGAAGTCGATTGTAGGGTATGAGGCTGCGCCGATAGAGACGGTTTCATTTCGAAGTTTTGCCAGGTTATTTTGGATTTTTTGGGCAAGTTCCAATGCCGAAGTTTCGTTTTTTTCAGAAAAAAAACATCCAAACATATCTTTGTCAAGCTGTCCCCACATTCCGTTTTTGCTTTTACATAATGTGTCAATTGTTTTGGCGACATCAACCAAAAGATCAACTGAATGATCACTTGCTGCTGTTTTGTCATTATGGCTTAAATTGTCAATTCGGATGACCATGGCCTTAAACTTTGTTGCAGAATCGAGGCCGGCCATGGCGTGGTCGATGAAAGATTTTCCAGTAAGAATATCAGGAAAGGATTTTGACAGTTTGTTCGAATCGAATAAAAGCGGATCTTTTGTTTTATTATCCTTTGGTTTAGAATCTGTTTTGCAGAAAAGAAACTGTCGGCTGGAACTGCGGCTGTGAAATAATCCTGGCTTTTTGTGTGTCATGATCAGGCCCTTTTCAGCATGTTGTTGAAAGCATTTTTAATGATCAGGAGTTCATCATCCTGTATTGTTCTCAGGTCCATGATAAAAATATCATCTTCTATCCTTCCGATTATGGGAAGTTCATTGTTGTGCATGTATTTTTCGATGGTGTTGGCAGAGATTCCTTGAACCTCGATCCCCACACCTTTACTGGGAAGATTTAAAAGCGGGAGCGCGCCGCCGCCGGCTCTTGAAGAGAGGTTGATGAGCTTAATAGACATGCGGGTATCTCCGATATTTTCAAGCATCTTTCCAAGCTCTTTTGCTTTTGTTTCAATATGACCAAAGGGTAGGGTTAGCATGCGCAGCGTGGGGATGGAATCCATTCCCGTGTCTATGTTTCTGTAGTTGCGAAGTGTGCTCTCAAGTGCGGCAAGGGTCAACTTGTCTATGCGAAGGGCTCTGGTAATGGGATTTTTCTTGATTTCGTTAAGCAAATCATTTTTCCCGATGATGATACCTGCCTGGGGACCTCCAAGGAGCTTGTCGCCACTGAAAGTGATGACATCTGCGCCCGCTGCCACAGATTCCTGGACAGTGGGTTCCTTTAAAAGGCCGTATTTGGAAAAATCAACAAAGGTCCCGCTCCCGAGATCTTCCATAACAGGAATGTGATATTTTGCACCCAGGGCAACCAGGTCCTCAAGAGAGACATCAGCCGTAAAGCCCACTATGCTGTAATTGCTTTTATGTACCTTTAACAACAGACCCGTGTCATTCTCAATGGCACTTTCATAGTCTTTAAGGTGGGTGCGGTTTGTGGTGCCGACTTCCTTTAAAATTCCTCCGCTTTTGGCCATCACGTCGGGGATCCTGAATGAACCGCCGATTTCTACAAGCTCCCCCCTTGATACAACAACCTTTTTGCCCTTTGATATGGTTTCTAAACAGAGGAAGACAGCTCCGGCATTGTTGTTGACCACCATAGCTGCTTCAGCACCGCTTATTTCGCATAGGATATCTTCAACATTGCTGTATCTGGAGCCGCGCGCGCCTTTTGAAAGATCGAACTCCAGATTGGAATATCTGCTTGCAATGGTCAAAAGATTCTCGACAGCATCATCAGCAAGTAATGATCGGCCAAGGTTTGTATGGACAACAACACCGGTGGCGTTAATGGTTCGCCTAAGATTCAGTCTCATTGCATCCTGGACACTGTTTTTTACATTTTCAAGGATGAGAGAGTCTGGCAGGCTTTTATCAGTTATGTCCGGACTGCCATTAAGAATAGCTCTTCTAAGATTTTCAACAACATAACGGGCCGAGCGTGCCAGAACAGATTTAGGAATATTATCAAAGAAAGGTTCTGACTTTGCAAGCTCGAGAATATGATCAATGCCGGGGAGCATCCGCAAAAGTATCTGCTGTTTTTCGTTTACGTCCATATTTTTCACCTGATGTTAAAATTGCTTAATTTAGATTCCATATCATTTTAAAGCCAGTTATTTCAATAGATTTATTCAGAGAGAAATAGGAATTGAAAATAATACTTTATGGAACAACGATTTTGGGCTATAAGGGACACGAATCTTAAAGCTATTCTCAAAATAACGTTCCAAATGGGATTGATCGGTTTGAAGATTCCCTGCAGCAATCTGCAGGGATCTTCCCGGTAAGGATTTTTTTCTATTTAATATAGCTCCCCTCAACCCCGTCCTAAAGGACGAGGCTTTTGGGGAGCAAGTCGGTCAAACATCCGCGTTTGCTGGTTTGCATCTTTTGATCGGTTCTAAGCTCGCTTCACTAAATTGCAAAAACTCGGGCTAACGCCCTCAAACAGTTTTCAATTTGACGTTCCGTTTCGCTAAGAACCGTTAAGCAAAAGCTGCAAAAGGCTTCACGCGAATTTTTGAGAATAAGTATAAAGCCAGGCGAACATAATTTAGGAGTTATTATAACTTTGTCAAGTATAGCTTTTATTGTCAATCCGCATGCTGGTAACGGTTCAACAGGATTAAAATGGCCTGCGATTAAGGCTTGTGCCAGAAACCGGCTGGGCAGTTTCAAGTCCTATGTCACAACAGGCGCTGGTGATGCCAAGCAGTTTACAGAAAAGGCCATTACCAGCGGAGCCAGACTCGTGGTCTGTGTCGGGGGAGACGGAACACTTAACGAGGTTGTAAATGGCTTCATGGAGCAAGGCGAATCAGACAGATCAGGTTTGACTCTCGGGTTTGTGCCTGGTGGCACTGGTTGCGATTTCATCAAAACAGTTTCAATACCAAAAGACACAGAACAGGCCATCGACTTGATTGCCGCAGGCCCTGTCCGTTGCATAGACTTGGGAAGGCTTTTTTTTAAGGATCACGATGGTCGTGACTGCTGTCGCTATTTCCATAATATTACAAGTTTCGGTCTGGGTGGTGAAGTTGACCAGAGGGTAAACAGAACCACTAAAGCGTTTGGCCCGTTTATTTCATTTATCTGGGCAACGCTCATTTCCATTCTTCTGTACGGCAAGAAACAGATACGGTTTAAAGTCGATCAAGGTTTGGAACAGGAATTTATTATCTGGAACGTGGCGGTTGCAAACGGCCAGTATCATGGCGGCGGAATGAGGGTAGCCCCGGATGCATCGGTCGATGACGGCCTCTTTGATATAACGGTCGTTGGGGATATGAGTCTTCCCGAAGTCTTTTTAAGCCTCCCGAAACTTTACAACGGCAAGATAAAGGGTATTGACAAGGTCATTACACTTACCGGCAAAAAAATAGAGGCGCTGTCAGATCAGCGCGTACTTCTTGATGTCGATGGAGAGCAGCCCGGAATGCTGCCGGTTGTCATTGACATTGTACCAGGTGCACTGAACATCATTACTGTGCCATAGTTCCCAAAATAACTTGAAAAATGCATGTTATGTAATGTGTCCACCTGATTTTTCGAAGCACGGTCTGCCGGTATAAATACAGGTCGCTCTTGAAAAATTATGTCCTGAATATCTGATTATTATTTCTTCTCTGCCCTCTCAGCAGAAAAGAAATGGTATTTTTCTCTGCGAACTCTGCGCCTCTGCGGTGAAAAATTTATTTTCTATCATCAGTGTCCAAGATAATTTAATTTTTATGAAATGAGCTGTGAGTTTAAAGACGATCATAATAAAACTGCTTGAATGAATTGGAGTAATGGAGTGATGGAGTATTGGAAAATATTATTGCTTCATTACTCCATTACTCCAAGGTCCCTATCTGGGTAAATACCATTTTGATCTATATTTACAGTCTGTTTCATAAACACCAATTGTCTATTTTGGACAATAGTGAGTTAATATGTTTTTTGGAACAGAGTGATTACAGCTAAATAATCGAAAAATGAAGCAGCCAAAAGACTATATCATTTTCCCGCTGGACGTTCCGTCTGTAAAGACGGCCAAACAATATGTTGAAATGCTTTCAGAATTGGTGGGCATGTTCAAGGTGGGGCTGGAGCTTTATATCCGATCAGGGCCTGAAATCATTGATTTCATAAAAGCCTCGGGATCAGCCAGGGTATTTTTGGATCTGAAACTTCATGATATTCCTGCAACTGTTGAGCGTGCCATGGAGAGTATTTCAGATTTGGGTGTGGCATTTGCAACGGTTCATTGCGGAGAAACAAAAAGGATGCTTGAAGCTGCGGTTAAAGGGAGCAGGGGCAGGGTAGGGGTCCTTGGGGTTACGGTCTTGACAAGTGTCTTGAAAGAAGACATCCATGCTGCCGGGTTTAAGAAAGAATTTTCTTCTGACATGTCAAGGCTTGTGGCAAAAAGGGCGGCCATGGCCAAAGAGGCAGGCTGTACTGGCATTGTCTGTTCAGGTCTTGAAGTGAAAATGATAAAAGAGTCCTTTGGCCAAGACTTTGTTGTGGTAACACCGGGGATACGCCCTGGTTGGGATGACTTGGGAAAAGATGATCAGCAGCGCGTAACAACACCGGCCCGGGCAATTGAAAACAGATCAGATTATCTTGTGATCGGACGGCCCATAAGGGATGCAAAGGACCCCAAGGCAGCGGCCGTCCTCATTGCCGACGAGATTGCAGCAGTGCTGACTCAAAACCATACAAGGAGATAAGCAATGCAGCGATGGAACGGTTGGGGCGATGACACGGTACATGTCGATCTGCCGGTTCAAGGCCATAACCTGTTGTGCGAATTGCTTGGTAAAGGAAATGTCAAGGCTGATTATCCGCTTGAAAAATTCATCAACCGTATTCCTACATCACGGTTGCCACATCACACGCTGATATCGACCAACCCGAAGGAACGGCTCGATCATTCCCACGGCCAGAGCCTGCCGGATTGGATAAGCTTGCGTGGTGGTACGCTTCAACACTTTCCTGACGGCGTAGCACTGCCTTCCACGCCTGAGGAAATCATAGAATTACTTGACTTTTCAGAAAAACATAATGTTGTAGTTATACCTTTTGGCGGCGGTACAAGTGTAGTCGGCCATCTTCAGGTGCAAGAAGGAGATAGGCCGGTACTCAGTTTGTCACTCAAACGCTTCAATCGTTTGATCGATCTTAGTCCAACCAGCTTGCTCGCCACATTTGAGTCCGGCGTTCTGGGGCTTGATCTTGAAACTCAGCTTATGGCACGAGGATTCACGTTTGGGCATTATCCCCAGTCTTTCGAGTTTTCTTCATTGGGTGGATGGGTAGCAACCCGTTCCAGCGGTCAGCAATCTTCACATTATGGAAGAATCGAACAGCTTTTTGCAGGCGGTGAATTGGTTACACCGAAGGGCATATTAAGGATTCCCCCCTTTCCGGCTTCAGCAGCAGGACCTGATCTTCGGCATATTGTTTTGGGCTCAGAGGGAAGATTGGGCGTCCTTACCAAGGTAATTATCAGGATTTCCCATATTCCGGAAAAAGATGATGTTTCTGGTGTTTTCTTCCCATCATGGGACCATGCAAAGGATGCCGTTCAGACACTTGCGGGTGCCGGCATCCCATTTTCCATGATCCGCCTGAGCAACTCAGCAGAGACCATGACAAACTTGGCTTTAGCCGGGCATGAAAAACAGATCGCGCTTATGAGGCGCTTCCTTCGGCTTCGGGGAATCCCTGAAAAAGGGGCATGCATGTGCCTTGTCGGCTTTATCGGAACCAAACGATTTGTAAAAACAGCCCGGCGTGAATCCTTTTCCATACTGCGGCAGTATAAAGGCGTCTCTGTCGGAAAGGAGATGGGTGAAATCTGGAAGAAAAGCCGCTTTCGTATGCCCTACTTGCGAAACACGCTCTGGGATATGGGATATGCTGTTGATACTTTAGAAACAGCCGTGACATGGAATAAAGTTGCCACGACCATGGAAGAAATTGAAAAAGTCATTAAGGAAAGTATGGCACCTTGGAATGAAAAGGTACATGTTTTTTCTCACCTTTCCCATGTCTATTCAACAGGATCGAGTATTTACACGACATTCATGTTCCGGCTTTCCGATACACCTGAAGAGACGCTGGCACGATGGAAAACGATTAAAAAAGCGGCCAGTCAAACCATTGTTAAAGCCGGTGGAACGATTAGTCATCAACATGGGGTTGGTGTAGACCATAAACCTTATTTAGAAGCTGAAAAGGGGTCCGTGGGCATGAGTGCCATAAGACAGTTGTGTTTCCATCTCGACCCGGAAAAACGTATGAATCCAAATAAGTTATTGGATTAGACGATAATCATGAACCTCGAATCGCTACCTGAACATTGGGACTTAATCATCGTCGGAGGCGGGATCACCGGCGCGGGTATCCTCCGGGAAGCTGTCCGTATGAACCTGCGTGTATTACTCGTGGAACAAAAAGATTTTGCCTGGGGAACGTCGAGCCGTTCTTCGAAGTTGGTCCACGGCGGATTGCGCTACCTCAAAGAGGGACATTTTTTACTAACCCGGGATTCGGTGAGGGAACGTGAACGCCTACTCAAAGAAGCTCCTGGGCTGGTTGAGCCGTTGTGGTTTTTGGTCCCTGTTTACAAAGGTAGAGGACCAGGAAAATGGGCCCTGGAAGTGGGACTTTCAATATATGATCTCATCGCTCATAAGCGTCAACACAGGTTTTATCCCACTTCTGAATTCTTAAAGCTGGCGCCGCATATTGATCAAAAAGGACTTATGGGCGGATTCCGTTTTTTTGACGCCCAGGTTGATGATGCCCGGCTTGTTTTACGTTTGATCAACGAAGCAGTTCAATTCGGTGGTTTTGCATTGAATTACACAGCAGCTACCAAAATTAACCGAAATTCCAAGGATAATGTTATTGGCATCAAGGTGGAGGATATCGAAACGCATGCAATAAAAACACTTTCGACCCGTGCGGTCATCAACGCCACCGGCACCTGGGCGGAAATACTGCATCCCTCACCAGATCCGAACCTTCATTTGCGACCTTTGCGCGGCAGCCACCTAACATTTCCTTCACGGATTCTGCCGATTGATCAAGCCATCAGTTTCATCCATCCATCTGACAACAGGGCAGTCTTTGTCATTCCATGGGAAGGGGTTGTCCTGGTCGGAACCACAGATCTTGACCACAAGGAGGATCTTTCCATTGAGCCTGCCATTGCTGAAGAAGAAGTTTTGTATTTGATGGAAGGTATAAAAGCGTCATTCCCATCATTTGATATCTCCCTGAAAGACTGCCTCTCCACCTTTGCAGGTATTAGACCGGTGCTCAGCAAAAGGGATCTTCCTCCTTCAGAGGAATCTCGCGAGCATATTATCTGGAAAGATAAAGGGCTTGTGACGATAACCGGAGGAAAGCTGACGACATTTCGCAAGTTGGCTCTCGATGCTCTCAAGGCAGCCAAACCCTTTTTACCGCCTGTACAATTTCCAGATCAGAATGATCCCATTTTTTCACCTGTTCCAAAAACACCGGAAAAGTCTTACGGTCTTTCTTTAGACATGTGGCAGAACCTCTATGGAAGATACGGCGAATCTGCAAATGGACTAGTCAGGATGGCCGCACCCAAAGATCGTACAACCATTCCCGGAACAAGAACACTCTGGGCGGAACTCGCCTTTGTGGCAAAGCATGAACAAGTGAGGCACCTTACCGATCTGCTCTTAAGACGGGTACGTATCGGGTTGTTGACACCCTACGGCGGTAAGGCGTATCTTGGTCGTATCAAGAAACTCTGCGGCCCTGTTTTGCCTTGGGATAAAAAACGATGGAAACAAGAAATAAATATGTACTTTGACCAATGGAAGCATGCCCATGCACTTCCAACAAGGCTAATTGCTGATCTCCTTGAACGAAAACCCCCTTCAATTTTAGAGTTTCGGGCATTTATCACATTTTACTTTCGCAAATTATTTTCCAAAGCCACCCGTATTATCGGTTAAACAAAATGAGACCTTTGCAAAACACCCCCTTTTGCCCAATTTCTGTGTCAGGCTCAACATTTTGCACGAAGTGAAGCTTTAGCTTTATCCTCAAAATACTCAATGTATTCCTGCCTGCCCCGTAGGTCCGGAAGATCGTACGGGGTGGTTAAAATTTTCGCCTTCCTTGAACTTGAATCCCGCTTTAGCGGGAAGCATTTTTCAAAGGTCTCAAAATATAGGGATCCTTGAAGTTATTCCGCTATGATGCTATAATGTTTTAGTGTCAAATCAAGGAGGTGCCTCATGACAACGTTATATTGTCAGTCTGTGTTGTGTGAGGGAAGAGTCCATGAGATATTTCATCAGTGATCTTCATATAGGCGATAAAAGCCCCTGGGACCGGTTTGGGGATGAAAAGGCGAAGTTGTTGGTAAAATTGCTCGAGCGGATCGATCGGGATATGAAACATCACGGGGAATTAATACTGCTCGGGGATATCTTCGATTTTACTTTGCTCGCAGGTCATGAAACATTACCTCAGAAGATCGATTCAGCAAAGATATTCGCGAGAGTGAGGAAAGCATATCCTCGTTTGTTTAAAGCTTTTCGGGAGTTCATCCGGGCGGGGAACAGCCTGTTCTATGTTTGGGGCAATCACGATTACCCGATGAGGTTTAAAAAGCATGGCCATCAATTCCAGAGGGCTGTGCTGAAAAGGTTGTGGGATTCATTCCGGCAACGGCATATCTGGTTTTCGGATTACTATGTCAGCCCTTCTCACAGTCTGTATGCGGAACACGGGCATAGATATGATATGACGAATATTCACATCAACGGCGACCATATAATTCTCGGAAATCTCATGGCATCAAAATTCATCAGAAAATGGCGGTCCTGGAAGAACAATATACATATTGAAGGCGACGAACCAGAGGAAGCGCCGCAACCCTTCCGAATTTTGGGCAACATCCGTCCATGGCCGAACGTCATTTATTATATCAACCGGTTGATCGATAAAGGTGTGATTCCGGAAAAAGTAAAGAAGGAGTTGGCAAAAGATTTATACAACATTCAAGTGGAATCAAAGTCATCTTTACCACACATCTTTTACCGGATTCTCGAAAGTATGCCGTGGTTCATCCAGGATGGCTTCGTAAGCTCAAGGCTAAAGGATGAAGCGCCGAGGAGTTTGCGGGAGAAGGCGAAGCTGTTGTTGAAGGGTTATTCTACGGATCTTTCAGTTGTAAAAGGAAGGGCGACCATCGGGAATATGAAAGACTTGAATTTTGTCCCGAAGATGGTTGTTTTCGGGCATACACATTTCATGGAGCATACTTTAGAGGAGGGCAAATATCTTTATGCGAATACAGGTTCATGGCAACGTACCGTATTTGTTGATCATAAAGGGCGAATTATGAAGATCCAGAACCATTGCCCTTACATTGAAGTTTCTCCTCCTGAACAGGGTGGGCTACCCAGGGCTATTCACAGAAGAGCGGCGGACGGTAAAGAAATCGACCCGAAGGAGCTTTCAAAAGATTATGAAGAATTCGGTCTCGCGCTTGAATGATAGTAAAATGTTACACCATAAAGCGATTTATTGCCGGATTGAGGTTTCTACTAATAAACCTTTGTTATATGAACTGTTTATTACAGTGGAAAAGATATGGAAGTGGAAAAAAAGTATGATGTAGTGATTATAGGCGGAGGATTATCGGGCCTTACAAGTGGATTATATTTACAAGAAGCGGGTCTGAAAGTCCTTCTACTAGAAAGGGCTCCTCAGGCAGGAGGTCTTACAAGTTCATGGCAGGTTCATGAACAGGAAGATGCTGACGGGAAAAATTTCGTACTGCAGCATTTAAAAGAAGAAGATATCGTACTTCAGCACCCGATGCATATGATATTTCGAGATAAATATCCCAACGTTATTGATGTTTATAAGCATTTGGGAATTCTTGATGCCAACCTGACAGAACCTCTAAAGGAATTTAACATTATTGACTCTCGCCTTGTTAAGCATAAGTTTAAAATGGAAGATAGCATTCTTCCTCCTCCTTTCCACGCTATTAAAACAGTGCTAAGGCTCAAAATGGGAATCATTGATCGGCTATCATTTTTATTTGCCGGTCTTCCTATTTTATACCTCGGAAATAGCCTCAATCGTGAGGAACCTCCAGACTCATTTTGGGATATGGTCTCCATGGAGGCTCTTTTGAAAAGATTTTGGATGACAGAACGCGCCCGTGATTTTGCCGCATCCTATGTCCCTTCAATTTATAATCTGGATTCTATTGAAGTAAATGCAAGACGGATGGCAGCAATTACCTTTGGCACCATCTTTAATTCTAATCGGGGTTTGTGGTACCAGCTTGTCAATGACAATTATATTACCGGGACAGTTGAGCCACATGTCAAACGTTTTATAGCAGCAGGAGGAACAATCAAATTAAATTGCGAGGTTCGCCGGATCATCCACAATGAAACCGAGGTGCAAAAGATTCTTTATCAAGATTTCAACACAGGTACTTGGATTACATGTCCTTGTTGCGGCTGCAAACAACCTGTAATAGATGACGGATTTTGTAGAAAATGTGGCCATCAATGGGCAATGCGAGAGCCTAACAACATTACTCAACCTCAAATAGAACCTCCTGTGGGTGAGCATCTTCAAGAAGTTTTTGCAAAATACTATGTAGCTGCAGTGCGTGGGCATCAATTACTTCCCATTATGAGTTTAGAGTCTCCTCTTCGAGCTCATCCATATTTTCAAAGATTAGGAAGAGAGAAAGGAGCATGTCTCTCCATTGCCAGGATATTTTATGACAAAAAAATCACTGATGAAAAATTTATTACCGGGACGAGCAGACGTGCTTTTACTTTTAATGGATGTCAAGATATTGGTAATATTATGCCCCGCTATAGTAAATATCCGGGTAGTGTTGTCGATGTATTAGCAGATCGGGCGGAATCACTCCAACTGCTTCCCGTGAAAGAATTTTTAAAATGCGTTACCCGAGATTTGGCCAGGGTGTGGCCGCAAGCTAAAGACGCACAAGTAAAATTGGCTTTAGGAGCGCACATTCATCCTGCTGTCTTGTATCACAAAGAGGTTCCCAGACTTCCCGGTGAGCGCAATAGATTGGTAGACACGCCATTACGAAATCTTTTTGCATGTAATTGTTCTTTAGGGTTGATCGGTATTGGCATGGAGTCGGCTTATCAAACAGGGAAGATGGCGGCCAACAGGATTTTGGAACAGGAAGCTAAACCAACGGTTCACGTATATGGATTTCCAGAATACGAGGTAAGTTTCCTACCTCGAACGGGCTATAAAATTATCCATATTTTGGTAAAAGTAAGAAATTTTTTGGGGAAAATTTTAACTTCTATTTAAGCAGCTACAACAGGCCGGCTTAGGCATGAAAATGTCCGGCTCATCCTTTTTTTCACCCGAAGGACTCGCCCTGTGAAATTTCGCTATGCGAGCACCTCCGGTGGGATTCCACTGGGCTAACGTTTCGAAAATGAATTGATTTCCCTCAAGACACTTTATATTTTGTCCACATCAAATGCCTGGCCCCAACTTTCAATCAGGCTGTCTGTCCTGTTTGTAAGGCGATTAGAAATAATTTCACACAGCTTTTCCATGAAAAAGTAGCCCTTTTCAGGGGATTTATCGAAAATGGCTTTGAGGTTTACGGCTGAGAAGGAAAAGACTCGAGTAGGCATCGAACACCGGGCTGTGGAAGTCCATCGTCCGGGACTAATTAAAGAAGACCAGCCGAAAACTTCACCAGGGCCGATCATGTCAATTACAATCGGTCTTTCCAGAATCTCTACCTGCTTCAGGATAGATTCTTCGTATTCAATATCCAGCTTTACTATCCGATCTTTTAATACAAGGCTTAATTCAACTTCACCATCCAATACACCGTAAAAATTCTTTGCAGGCTCATCAATATTGAATATGATATCATACGATTTAAATTCCAAGACATCACATTCTTGTGCGATCTCTCCAAGCCTGTCCTGGAAAACGTGTGAAAAAATTTCAAACGCCGACAGTATAACTTTGTCCTGCATAACCCCCCCCTTCCCTGATAGTTACAATTTACGTTTTAGCATCGGCCCTGGAATGTGATTTTAAGTGGCTCAAAATTTAATTCCCCGGAATCCTATGCTTGAAAATGTTATGATCCTTAAATATATTTTATTCTCCCTTTTTTTCAAAAGCAAGTGATTTAATGTTCAAATATCCGTTCATGAAAAAAATAGTGGTCATTATGTTGCAAGTTTAGTTATGTTGTGAGTTTTGGATATACTTCCCTTTAAATATCAAAAATATATATTCTTTGAATTTAATTCTTATACTTGAGTTGTCATCAGAATACAAAAGAAATTCT
>JAUVVL010000034.1 GCA_030604635.1 Desulfobacteraceae bacterium | reverse complement strand
GAGACCTTTGAAAAATGCTCAATTTTGCCTGCCCAGTTAAATCTTTTAAAATTTAACCGGGGTTCAAGGAAGGCGAAAATTTTAACCACCCCGTACGATCTTCCGGACCTACGGGGCAGGCACGAATACATTGAGTATTTTGAGGATAAAGCTAAAGCTTCACTTTGTGCAAAATGTTGAGCCTGTTGACAAATCCCGCTCATCGGGGACACAGAAATTGGGCAAAAGGGGGCGTTTTGCAAAGGTCTCACCTTCAGGTCATTATGGCATGTAGCAATATCTATATATTCCAGGCGGTGTATGGCTCTTTTTATCAGATCAGGAGGCCTCCGGCACCTTGGACCTGCGGAGGCAAAACGACAGCACAAGGCAAATGACGATGCCGAACAAACAGACCAAAAAAGCGTTTTTGAATCCCGACAGCGGGTAAAGACCGCCGACGCGGCCGGCCCGGTCCAAAATGGCGCCTGTAAGGACCTGAAAAACGGCAACACCGAAAAACGGCGCCGGGTTGAGCATACCGGACTTCAGGCCCAAAATTTCCAAAGGCGTGACCTCCTGGACGATCCCCCACAACGTGCTGATGAACCCGCCCGTGGCAATGCCCATCACCAGCAGCACCAGGGAAAGACCGGCGATCCCCAGCTGACTGAAAAAGAAAATGATTCCCACCCAGGTCAGGGTATACACGGTCAGGATCGCGATCAGGGTATTTCTTTTGTTAAAGGAAAACCGGTCGGTCAGCCAGCCGAAAAAGGGAGCGCCGATGATAACGCCCACGGGTATCAGCATGTTCAGCTTGCTGGCAAAGATGCGTTCGATTCCAAGGACCGTCATCAGAAACGGCGTTGCCCACAGGCCCTGCAGGGTCACTAGGGTGCCGTAAATGCCGAAAAAAATCATCGCAATGATCCAGAACTGTCCGGATGCCAGCATCTGGACGGCTTTTGCCCTTGAACTCGGATTGCCCCCAGAGGTTGCGGCAGGATTCACCTTAACCGGTTCGGATGGACGTACGTAGTCCCGGGTGAGCAACAGCGTGACAAATGCCAGCCCCAGCGTGATTCCGCCGATCATTAAAAATGTGGGCCGCCACCCCCAGGAATCGGTCGCCCAGGCAAGGGGAGTGGTAGCAATCACGGCCCCGAAATTGCCCATGGACATGAGCAGGCCGATCATGGTGGCAAATTCATTCTTTCTGAACCACAGGGAAAAGGCCTTGACCGCCGGCACGTACACGCCGCCCACGCCAAGTCCGATCAGCGCCCGTCCCACCGAAGCCCAGCCGATGTTCGGCGCCATGCCGAAAAGAAAACACCCTGCTGCGGCTGCCATGGACCAGTAGCCGATCACTCGCCGGGGCCCGAGCCGGTCCGACAGATATCCCACAAGCGGCTGCTCGAAGGCATAGAGATAAAAATACATGGACGACATGAAGCCCAGCGCCGTTGCGTTGGTGTGAAAGGCTTCTAAAAGGTCCGAGACGATGACCGAGGTGGACACCCGGTGGAAATAGACGAAAAAGTACACCAGGCAGATGATGGAAAAGACCATCCAGCGGTGGGGGTCGCGGTATGGAGTGGAAGTGTGGTTGTTCATTCAATTCCCCATTCACCCCTGCAGCACGCATCAGGGTATTATGGCGAAGGCGAAAAAAGCCTGCCAGCACTTACATGACAGGGCATTTGTTGTGAAGCTCCCCGCCCTAAAGGGCGGGGGTTCTGCCTAACGGCAGCGCTTCGCGGCGGGGAGCAGACCGGTAAAGGATAAATTAAAAGCCGTAACCTCTTGAGATTACGGCTTTTATTCATTTCTGGTGGCGATGCAGGGAATTGAACCCCGGACACTGCGGATATGAGCCGCATGCTCTAACCATCTGAGCTACATCGCCATATCAAACTTGTTTTATGGTATTAATTTAGCTTTTTGAAAAGCGTGTTCCACAAGCATTCAGGTGATCCGGTTTTAAAGTGGGTCACTGTTTGAGTGTATTAGAGAGCGTTAAGAAAGAACAGCAAAATAGCAAATTTTACCCGTGAGTTAAATAATATGCGCATTTTAATCGGCTTTTATATACAGGATTGCACCTGTTCTTTCTTTGCGCTCACTTATGCACGAGTTTTATCCGCCTTCGGCGTGGTTGACACGGTTTAAAACCGGATTATCTGAATGCGACAATGTTTTCAGAGGGCTAAAATGTTACGTTTTATGTTTAGTACCTGTTTTTATCGCTTAATTATACTTATGAAGATCCAGCAACTTGTATGCTGAATTCATCAAGATTTTTAGGCAGATTTGCAAATACGACCATGAACGGAAGCTCTTTTCCAGGCTTAATCCGCATATTCGATTTATTGTCACCAACGCGGTTTAATAGTCGCTTTTTCATAGCCGCAAGATCAAGCTTGGAAAGTTCATTATTTGATAGAACATTACCGCAGAAAAATGTTTCTGTTTTTGCAAGAATTTTTCCTTTTGTATAGAGCTTACCGGTTACCCTGATAAAATTCCGGGCCTCGGAATAATCATTTTTTACTTTGCCTGTTATCACAAAAAGGTCGCCGATCTTGGAATTTTCCAAAAATTTGCTTTTAATATCAAAAATATCTATCTTGAGGTTGCCAGCGGGATCCGGAACTTCGGGCTTAAAATAATCGCTGACATAAGGAATCTTAATGTTCTTGAAGTCGATATCGCTGACATAAGGAACTTTAATGTTCATGAAGTCGAGTACAACATAGGTGCCGTAACCACTACCACCTATAAGTAATAATACCAACAAGGCAAATACCGGTTTGCTGATCCGTTTCCGTTTTTTTATGACAGGCTTTGCTTTTTTTTCTTTTTTTGCCGCTTTAGCCGCTGCTTTTTCTTCTTTTTTTGCCGCTTTAGCCGCTGCTTTTTCTTCTTTTTTTGTCTTTGCCTCAGGTTCCGCGGGTTCTTCTCCGACTTCATCTAAAACCCGGGCTTCTACAAAGAATGAATCTTCGTCCTCTTCGGCTATCTCTTCTACTTCAAGTAGATCACTATCTTCAATTTCAAACGCCAGTTCTACTTCATCTGTTTTAGAAGGTTCGGCAGCTATGGATATCTCTGCTGTTTCATCAGCTTTATCAAATATGTCAAGTTCATCTGCTAATGAATCTTCTAGCAAAACGGTATCAGCAGGTTCTCCCTCCATATCCAGTTCAAGCTCAACTTCCTCCGGCTCGGCCATCTCTTCAATTTCAAGCATCTTTTCTATGTCTGATAAACCAGCTTCATCCAATTCTTCAGGTTCGATACCTGCTTCGACAACTTCAAGGGTCTTATCAAGCTCAGGTTCCATCTCCATATCCAGTTCAAGCTCAACTTCCTCCGGCTCGGCCATCTCTTCAATTTCAGGCTCTTCTTCATCCAGCATCGCCTCAATATCTGACAGATCAAGTTCGTCGGATTCCTCGAATACGGCTTCTGACTCGACATCTTCGGCCGCCTTATCAGTTTCAGGCTCGAAATCCAGATCGAAGTCCAGATCTTCAAGGGCTTCGCCCGTCACTCCTTCATCCTCTGCGACTTCTTCAACTTCGAGCATTTTCTCTATCTCTGATATATCAGCATCTTCCAATTCTTCAGGTTCCATGACGGCTTCGACATCTTCAGGCACCATATCAAGTTCAGGTTCCATCTCCATATCCAGTTCAAGCTCAACTTCCTCCGGCTCGGCCATCTCTTCAATTTCAGGCTCTTCTTCATCCAGCATCGCCTCAATATCTGACAGATCAAGTTCGTCGGGTTCCTCGAATACGGCTTCTGACTCGACATCTTCGGCCGCCTTATCAGTTTCGGGCTCGAAATCCAGATCGAAGTCCAGATCTTCAAGGGCTTCGTCCGTCACTCCTTCATCCTCTGCGACTTCTTCATCTTCGAGCATTTTCTCTATCTCTGATATATCGACATCTTCCAAATCCTCGGGCTCGATGCCGGATTCGACAGACTCAACCTCAATCGTCAGATCAAGGTCATCGGGTTCCTCAGGATCGATGCTTGAAGGCACATCCTCGGCAGCCTTTTCAGGCTCAGGCTCTAAATCCAGATCGAGGTCTGGATCTTCGAAGGTTTCGAACATGACATCTTCAGCCTCGGGCGTCTTATCTGTCTCAGGCTCAAGATCAAAGTCGAGACCCAGATCTTCGAGGGCTTCGTCCGTCACTCCTTCAGTCTCAGGCGCTTCTTCTTCTTTAGTCTCTTGTTCGGTTTCATGGTCTGATATAATTTCTGTAAGGTCAGAAGGATCCTTTGCAGACGTCGGTGGATATGCTACAAAAATATCGTTACATTTAGCGCATCGCACTTTGGAGCCTGTTGGTTTGAGAAGACTTTCATCTAAATTGAAACTGGTGTCACATTTCTTACAGGTAATAATCATTATACACCCCTGTGGTTAAAATTGCAGGTGATAAATTTCCGGCAAATCCCTATAGCCTTCATTATAATCAAGTCCATAACCGACGAGGAACCCTTCAGTCACTTCATGACAGGCGTAATCGATTTTAACTTTTGCCTGACGGCGTTCGCGTTTGTCTAGCAGGACGCAAACCCTGACAGTTTTTGGGTTAAATGACTTTAGATAATCAATGATATATGATAAAGTCAAGCCTGTATCGACAATATCTTCTACAACCAGTATATCTTTGTTTTTTACATCAATCTCAATTGCCTTGGTCAAATTGATGCGGCCGGATGAGGAGGTATCGGAACCATAACTGGCGACACGCACGAAATCTACTTGAACCGGGATACTAAGATGACGCATGAGATCAGATAGAAAGACAAATGCACCTTTCAGGACCCCGATAAGGATAAGTTCATGATCCTGATAGTCAGATGAAATCCTGCGCGCAACCTGGGCGACCATATTGTTGATATCATTTTTTTTCAGGACAGGGATGAGTTCAGGCATAATCAAAAACAATCAATTATAATACTAACGGCTTCAGAAAACCCTTCTGTCAGACAGAAAAGAATAGCTCTATCCTTGCCTGCCCTTATGTGAGACCTCCGGCATTTCCAAAAATTAGCACGCCTCGAATTTGGTCCCGCCCAGGCGGGATTACTTTGCCATCGCAATTTTGACTTTTTACGAAATCGTCAACGTTGTAATTCAAAAGGTACGCCGGCAAAATATCTTGTGCATAGATTCTATAAAATTATAATGAAAAAAGTCTTTTGTCAATAAGTTTGCTTCCTTAAAGGCCGGTATCTGACAGCTGTTCGATCAGCTTTTTTTGTTCTTTTGTAAGTTTCCTGGGCAAATTGACATGAATGCGGACATAAAGATCCCCTTGATTTTTACCGTGCATACGGGGAAGTCCGTGCCCGGGAAGACGCATCTTGGTCTTGTGCTTTGTTCCTGGAGGTATTTTCAAGCTTAATTTCTTGCCGTTGATCGTTGGAACAGAAATATTCGATCCAAGAATGGCCTCACTCAGTTTTATATCCTGATTGATATAAAGATCATGTCCTTTAGCCTCATAAACCGGATCTTTGAGTACTTTGGCCTGGATATAAAGATCTCCCGGGGGGCCGCCAAAGGGGCTCGGTTCACCCTCTCCTGCAAGACGAAGTTTTTTCCCGGAAATCATTCCTTTTGGAATCTTTACCGTGATCTTTTTGGTTTGCCCCTGATGTTGAAATGACACTGTCTTATCGGTTCCCGTTGCTACATCCTGTAATGTCAAGGGCAGTTCATATACCAGGTCAGATCCCTTCTGCTGGGCCTGTTGTTGCCTCCGATAACCGCCAAACGGGGATTCATTGCCAAACGAAAATCGGATGCCACTCCTGCCGCTGGAGAAGGGGCCGGCATCACCAAATCCGAATTCTCTTAATATATCATTAAAATCAAAGCCACTGAAAATATCTTCCTGTGAATAACGTTGGTGGAATCCGGTGGAACCGAATGTATTATACTGTTTACGTTTTTCCTTGTCGCTCAAAACAGCATAAGCCTCACTTATTTTTTTAAATTTTTCTTCAGCGCTTTTATTTCCTTTGGCGTGGTCTGGATGGTACTTCATGGCGAGCTTCCGATAAGATTTCTTGATATCCTCATCAGAAGCGTTTTTATTTACACCAAGTATTTTATAATAATTTGTTTCAGGCATTCTCAAATTACCTCAATTATATACGAAACTTATATACACTATGAATTGTTGGAAACAAAGGCATTAATTTAGTTTTTTGAAAAACCGTGTCCCACAAGCATTCAGGTGATCCGGTATTAAAGCGGGTCACTGTTTGAGTGTATTAGAGAGCGTTAAGAAAGAACAGCAAAATAGCAAATTTTAACTGTGAGTTAAATAATATGCGCATTTAATCGGCTTTAATATACAGGATAGCACCTGTTCTTTCTTTACGCTCACTTATGCACGAGTTTTATCCACCTTTGGCGTGATTGGCACGGTTTAAAACCGGATTACCTGAATGCGAAAATGTTTTCAAAGGGCTAAAATGTTACAAACAAAGAAGTTTCTTAACAATAAAAATAAGTTGAAAGTCTTTAAGTGTCAAGGAACATTAAACCACTGAACCCGGATTTCTCATCCCGCTTGAAGCGGGATTCATTTGCAAGGCATCAGGGGGGAAGCCAGATAAATTTTTCATAAGAAATGCGGGTTAATCCTTTGACCGGTCTGCTCCCCGCCGCGAAGCACTGCCGTAAGGCAGAACCCCCGCCCTTTAGGACGGGGAGCTTCACTGTTTCCCAGCACCTTTAATGGCGATCATGATCACAGAAAGGGCAGCAGGGGTGAATCCATCTATGCGGGAAGCCCGGCCCAGGGAAGTTGGGCTAATGGCGGAAAGCTTTTCTTTAAGTTCATTTGAAAGTCCGTGCACCCTGGTAAAATCAAAATTTTCGGGTATTTTCATCCTTTCCAGGTTTTTGAACTTTTCGATTTCCCTCATCTGCCGCTTGATATAACCTTCGTATTTGATCTCTATTTCCACCTGTCGGGCGACCTTTTTGCTGATGTTATCAGGGCTTTTGGCCAGCGATTCAACAGTATTGTAATCAAGCTCGGCTCTTTTCACAAGCTGATCGAGATATATGCCGCTGCTTAAGGGCTTTGTTCCTTGATTGAGCAAATAATCATTCATCTCTTTGGCAGGCTTTATCACGGTTCCCTTTATTCTGTTTATCTCTTTGGCAATCTGCTCTTTACGCTCTTTTACATCTTTTAACACGTCATCGTCGATAAGACCGAATTCGTGCCCGGTTTCCATCAACCTCAGATCGGCATTATCCTCCCTCAGCATAAGCCTGTATTCTGCCCGTGATGTAAACATGCGGTAAGGCTCACGTGTGCCCTTTGTAACAAGATCATCTACCATAACAGCCATGTATGCCTGTGATCTGTCGAGAATGAACGGCGGTCTTCCCTGGACCTTGCAAGCTGCATTTATCCCTGACCATATTCCCTGGGCCGCAGCTTCCTCATAACCTGAAGTGCCGTTGATCTGACCTGCCATAAAAAGGCCTGCAAATCGCTTTGTTTCAAGAGTAGGTTTAAGCTGGACAGGATTGACGTAGTCGTACTCTATGGCGTAGGCTGGCCGCATTATCTCAGCGGCTTCCAGGCCTTTGACGGACCTGACAAACTGAATCTGTATTTCCATCGGAAGGCTGTTTCCAAGGCCGCTGGCATATATTTCGTCGGTATCAATACCTTCGGGTTCAAGGATTATCTGGTGTCTGTCCTTATCGGGAAATCTGACGACCTTGTCTTCAAATGAAGGGCAGTAGCGGGCTGAAACCCCTTTTATGATTCCGCCATACAGGGCAGAGTGCTTAAGGTTTTTTTGCACAATATGAAGGCTTTTATTGTTGGTATGCCCGATATAGCTTGGAACCTGGGGCATGGAAATCTTTTTGGTAAAGAATGAAAACGGTGTGGGATCTTGTTCTCCCCCATGCTCTGTAAACTCGTTAAAATCGATACTAGATTTTTTCAATCTGGGCGGTGTGCCTGTCTTCATCCTTCCGAGCTTAAATCCGAGTGCTTTCAGATTGGCAGGAAGACCATATGACGCAAACTCGCCAGCCCTTCCGGCCTTGATAGAATTAAACCCTATGTGGACCAGACCGCTTAAGAAAGTTCCTGTGGCCAGCACAACGGCTTTGCCCTGGTATCCGAACCCGGTTTGATCTTCCACACCGACAACATTACCATTTTCCACAACTATCCGTTCAACCATAGCCTGTTTGAGGTCCAGGTTCGGCTGTTTTTCAACCACAGCCTTCATGGCCATATTATAACGGGTCCTATCGTTTTGTGTTCGCGATGAATGGACTGCGGGACCCTTTTTGGTGTTCAGGGTTCTGTACTGTATGGCTGTTTTGTCTGCGATCTTTGCCATTTCACCGCCCAGGGCATCTATCTCTTTCACGAGCTGCCCCTTTGCCATGCCTCCGATGGACGGACTGCAGGGCATTGCAGCCACCTTGTCCAGATCTATGGCCATGAGGAGCACACTGCATCCCATTCTGGCTGATGCAAGTGCAGCCTCACATCCGGCATGACCTGCACCGACAACAATAATATCGTATTTTTCCCGGTAGAAAACCATATGTAATTATTTTGCCATTAATTAATTTGCCATTTTATTTTACAATTTTTTTTTGAAAATGTATATAGTTGCTTGAATATCAGTCAGGGAAACGTCAAAGCTAGATATTAATTTGATCAGATTAGATGGCATTGAATAACGCTTAAATACGAAATACGAATACCGCGCGAAGCATCCCGACGGGGATAAACTCGAAACAATTTCAAAATCCGAATATCAAATGACCAAAACATTTCCGAAGTTTATTTAATATCTATCTGAAACTTATAGAGATATCCTCTGTTTAGAATTTTGTATTTGATCATTCGAATTTTTCAAAAAATGTTTAAATGAATAAACTTTTTGTTTCAGAGGGTTACTTCTATTAATGACACAGCCCTAGGATATCTGTTCAAGGATAGGAATACGGACATGAATATAAGGTATAATGATTTAAACACCTATTTTAGACGTATCTTCGGGTGCAGGGTCCAGAAAATAACCATCGATGCAGGATTTTCCTGCCCGAACAGGGACGGTACAATCTCAACAGATGGGTGTATTTACTGCAATGTCCGCGGATCCGGAACCGGTGCTCATGCAAAAGGGCTTTCTGTTACCGACCAGCTCATCCAGGGTAAAAAAGCGCTTTCAAAGCGATACAAGGCAAAGAAATTCATCGCCTATTTCCAGGCGTTTTCAAACACTTATGCTCCAGTCAAAAAGCTTAAAAGTCTTTATGACGAAGCGCTTGAAGTTGACGATGTAGTCGGTCTTTCAATCGGCACACGGCCAGATTGTGTGAGTGAGCCTGTATTAGAGCTTCTCCAAGGCTATGTGAAAAATTGTCTTGTCTGGATCGAATACGGCCTGCAATCAGTTAACGATTCCACACTTGCCTATATTAACAGGGGGCATGACTTTATATGTTTCAAAAAAGCAGTCGATGCCACTAAAAACAGGGGCATAAAGATATGCGCCCATGTTATTCTGGGTCTACCCAATGAAGAGAAAAGCCACATGCTTGAAACGGCAAAGACCGTTGCTGACATGGGAATAGACGGCATCAAGATTCACCTTCTCTATGTTGTTAAAGGAACAAAGCTTGCTAAACTATATGATGCAGGAAGATACAGGTGCCTTGAACAACAAGAATATGTAGACCTTGTCTGTGATTTTCTGGTACGTATTCCAAAGGATATGGTCATTCAGCGCCTAACCGGAGATCCTCACCCTGAAGAACTTGTTGCACCCATGTGGTCCCTTAAAAAAACGGAAACTCTGGCTCTCATAAGAGACACCATGGAAAAAAGGGATTCATGGCAGGGAAAGTTAGTGTTATAGCTATACAGATGTTTTTGTGTATCTTTGTGCAAGCGGATATCTTCTGCCATAACCGAAAGCCTTTGACGTAACCTTAAGACCCGGGGCTGCTTGATGTCGCTTGTATTCGTTTCTATCAACCCTAAATATGACCTCTTCGACAATCTTTTTGTCAAATCCCATTTGAACCAGTTCATCCGCTCCTTTGAAATCTTCTATGTATCCTTTTAATATAGAATCAAGGGTATCATAAGGCGGCAGGTCATCCTGATCCAATTGGTCGGGCTTGAGTTCAGCGGAAGGTGCTTTGGATATGATCCGTGGCGGTATATATTCTTTTTCTTGATTTATGAAACGGGCAAGATCATAGACAGTGGTTTTTGGAACATCTGAAATTACTGCCAGCCCTCCAGTCATATCACCATAGAGCGTACAATAACCGACGGCCAGCTCTGACTTGTTTCCCGTAGAAAGCACAAGGGAGCCATACTTGTTGGACAGGCCCATTAGAATGGTGCCCCTGACTCTTGCCTGAATATTCTGTTCCGTGATGCCTGGTTCGCTTTCCTTGAAAGATGGTGAAAGAAACCTTAAAAATTCTTTGAACATGCTGTCTATCGGGATCCGGTCAAGCGCTATGCCTAGGTTTTTTGCAAGTTCTTCCGTATCTTCGAAATTATCTTTGGAAGTATACTGAGACGGCATAAACACAGCCGAGACATTTTCCGGTCCAAGTGCCGTTACGGCAATACATGCCGTGACGGCAGAATCTATTCCCCCGCTTAATCCCACAACAGCCTTTGAAAAGCCGCACTTTACTACGTAGTCACGTGTTCCCATAACAAGGGATTTCAGGATAGATTCCGTATCCGAACTTGAAATCGTATGAAGGTCGGCCCTAAAGGATTCAGCCGATTCAAGCGCTTCTGAATCAAAGACAACAAGGTCTTCTTCAAAATCACGGGCTCTGGCCACAATATTTCCGTTATTATCAAAAACAGTGCTTATTCCATCGAAAAGAACGCTGTCATTGCCCCCGACCTGGTTGGCAAATATTAAAGGAATGCCGTATTTTCGGGCCATGGAACCAAACATATTCAACCTGAATTCTCTATTTCCTATAAAAAAAGGAGATGCAGATACATTGATAACCAGATCAGCTCCAGCTTGTACTGCCAGGGCCACAGGGTCTATGGGGTATATTCTTCTTTTGAAAATATCCTTATCGTTCCATGCATCTTCACAAACGGTAAGACCTATCCTGTGCCCCTTGTAAGGGTAAGATGTACTTTCCTGGCCGGGTTCAAAATACCGCCTTTCATCAAATACGTCGTATGTCGGCAGGAGCCTTTTTTGAACTTTATGCAGTATATCGCCGTCTTCAAACAGTACAGCCGAGTTGTAAAGGGGTTTCCCTTTATCGGCAGGATTTTTATCCGCAAATCCGCATATTACCCCGATGCCGCGTATTGACGTCAGCAGTCTGTTTAAACAGGCAAGATTGGCATCGATAAAATCGTTCTTTTCAAGAAGATCACGAGGCGGATATCCGGAAATAACAAGTTCTGAAAATACGACCAGATCGCATGAAAGTTCGATGGCCTTATCAGTAAAACGTTTTATCCTGTCAAAATTGTGGTTAAAGTCACCGATGACCGGGTTAATTTGTGCAATTGCTATTTTCATGGCAAATTAATAAATTTTTTTGCAACTATTCAGCCACTAAGACACAAAGGCACAAAGGAAATAAAAAGATATCAATTATACACTCTTATCTGAAAGAAAAGAATGCATTGCAAGAAAAAAAAGAACAATAATATTCAATAATCTTAGTGTTTTGGTGCCTTTGTGGCAAGATACCTGAGCAGTTACATTTTATTTTGATTTGTAATAATACGTCCTCTGGTGTGTATTCTTTATTATTTGTATATCCTTAATGCACTTGCAAGAACTTTTTTATTGTTCGGCGGATTTCCTTTAATTGCCCCGGTTCTTTCCATACAATCGCGGAATCAGCCTTAAACCATGTCAGCTGGCGTTTTGCATATCTTCTTGTATCCCGCTTCAGTGTTCGCAGCGCCTCCTCCCATGAAGAACGTCCTTCAATAAAATCCACCATATGGCGATAACCGATGGACTGCATCGATTTGAGGTCAGCCGAGTATCCCATGCCAAGAAGTCCCTTAACCTCGTTAACGAGTCCGGCGTCGATCATTACATCGACTCTGCGGTTAATTCGATCGTAGATAATCTCTCGGTCCATATGGAGGCCGATTTTCAAAACCCTGAATGGTTTATCTGTAAACCTGTGCTCACGATGTAATCCAGAAATCATCTTTCCGGTTAATTCATATACTTCAAGGGCCCTTATAATCCTGTATGTATCATTTGGGTGTATTCTTTTCGCGGTTTCGGAATCCTGTTTACTTAAACGCTTGTATAGAAAGCCGGTTCCATGGATTTCAGCTTCTTGCTTTAAGCGCATTCGGACATCAGAATCTGCCGGCTTGGCTTCAAACAGGCCGTGCACAAGGGCTTTGATATAAAGCCCCGTCCCGCCGACAACAAATGGAGTTATACTCCGGGCATGAAGATTCATGATCTTTTCATGAGCAATTATTGCAAATTGCCTGGCGTCAAAAGGCTCGTCCGGATCAACAATATCGATCATATGGTGAGGCACACGGGACTGCTCATCAGGTGTCGGCTTGGCCGTACCGATATTCATATGTCTGTATATCTGCATTGAATCAGCACCGATAATCTCGCCGTTAAAGGTCTTGGCAAGATTGATAGCAATTGAGGTCTTTCCCAAAGCAGTCGGGCCGCAGATTACAATAACATTCGGTTGTACAATAGTAGGACGCATAATTTTGTATTTGTAACCGGGTAAAGTTTCGGCATTGATTTCTATTGTCCTAATTTACAATATTTCCAAGTGGTTCTCAAGAATAATCGGCATATCAGCCAAAGACATCAAGATTTCAATAGAGTATTAACGGTTGCGGATCATGAAATATCCGGCCTGGTTGTCACCTTTTTTAAGTTTTAATATTTTTTTAATATTTTTCATATTGACATAAACAAATTAATCATTTAGATATGTTTCTAAAAAGGAAAATAATAGGGCAGAAGGCCAGAAGAATAATTAATATATAAAGGAGGTTTTTGAATGGCAACAGTTGATTTTGAGGGAAAAACATTTACCGTAGATGAAGACGGCTTTATCGACAGCTTTGATAACTGGTGTGAAGAGTGGGTAATGTGGGTAAAAAATCAAGAAGGTATTGAAGAATTGACAGATGAGCACAGGAAGGTTATCGAAGTGCTTCAGGACTATTACAAGAAGAACGGGATTGCTCCTATGGTTCGTATCCTTTCAAAAGTTACCGGTTTCAAGCTGAAACATATTTATGAACTCTTTCCGTCAGGACCCGGTAAGGGAGCATGTAAGATGGCCGGTCTTCCGAAACCGACCGGATGTGTCTAACAAAAAGACTGTGATCGGTTTTATCCATTAACCAAAAAAGGCTCTGCATTTAAAGCAGGGCCTTTTTTGTATTATGGGGATGTCTTATGATTATTACAGTTAAATCCAAAGCCCAGACAGAGTTAATTGATATTACATCCAGAATACAGGATATGGTTGTATCTGCGGGTATCGGCCAGGGTATTTGTATGCTTTATGTGCCGCATACAACAGCAGCAATAACAATTAATGAAAGTGCTGATCCGAGTGTTAAGGGTGATATTCTAATGATCTTAAACAAGATCATTCCCTGGGAGGCCGGGTATCGCCATCTCGAAGGAAATTCACCGGCCCATATAAAATCGACAATTGTCGGGCCTTCAGAGCTGATTGCCGTAGAAAATGACCGGCTGGTGTTGGGTACTTGGCAGGGAATATTTTTCTGTGAATTTGACGGCCCTAGAACCAGAAAGGTGCATGTTCGGTTTGTTAAGGAAAAATTTCAGGAGTAATCCATCAATACCCAATATCAAATCATGAAAGATATACGCGTTGCAGTTGTTGTCTCAAACTCACCGGTAAATAATACCAGCAATAATCTTGATGGCATGGTCAAGTGGGTAAAGGCGGCAAAAAAGGAAAATGCCGCTGTTATCTGTTTTCCTGAAATGAATATTACCGGGTACAGTAATGACAAAGACATGAAAGATGTTGCCGAACCTGTTGCCGGTCCGGCAACACGGAATCTTTTACATCTTGCTGAAAGCGAAAAAATTGTCATCCTGGCGGGAATCGTTGAAAGGGATGAAAAGGGACGTATATTTGCCAGCCACCTGGTCGTAAAACCTGACGGGTTTGTCGGTGTCTATCGAAAGTTACATATTGCTCCGCCTGAACGCGCTCTTTATACACCAGGCAATAAAATCCCTTTGTTTGATGCAGGTGGTGTTAAGTTTGGCATCCAACTTTGTTATGATGCCCACTTTCCTGAGCTTTCCACCTGTATGGCCGTAAAAGGGGCTGATATGATATTTATTCCCCATGCATCCCCTAAGGGAACGCCTGAAGAAAAATACAGATCATGGATGCGCCATCTTCCTGCAAGGGCCTATGATAACAGCCTTTTTATTATCGCGTGCAACCAGACCGGTGAAAATGAAAAAGGGCTGGAGTTTCCGGGCATCGCCGTGATCCTCGGGCCATCCGGCGAAGTTATCGACAAGGACTTAAGCGGCAAGGAATGTATGATGGTTGCAGATCTAAAGGCCGAAGACCTGGACCGGGTTCGAAGTCACAGGATGCGATACTTTCTCCCCAACAGAAGACCGGAGCTTTATCATGGCGCATATAGCTTAATGGGTTATTGATCCATTCCCTGCCTCGCCGTTGGACGTCCCTCTATCAAGGCAGATATCTCGACTCAAGAGATCGTGGCCATCGTCCGGAAAAGCAGAGAGAGGGGCAGAACAAGACGGCCGAGATGACCGGTGTTCCTCTGAGCTCCATACCGGCAGCTCACTTCCACGTTCGCGCCGCCTGCGGCGGCGCTCATGCCGAGTTGACCTCCACTCTCAGATTTGTGCGAAATGTAAGTTAGAATGACATTTTTCGGGCGTAAAACACACTTTTAAGAGAAAAGCACGGGCAGATGGCAGGAGCAAAACGACATTACCTTCCAGGCCACGTAAGGCACATTACGCACATGAAAAGGAATATTTACTTAAATTTGCAAGAGATCGGCGTTGATGGTTGCAATGGAGTCGTTGTTATTGCATTTTATTTTGCTCATTGTTGATCCCTACCGATTCTAGTTTTTCTAATTTTTCTTCAAAAATAGCCTTTTGCGCCTCAAAAAAGCTGGAAGATTTCACAAGTTCATCATAAAGTCTTTCGATATCCGCTTGGCAGCGATGAATCGACTTTGAGAGTTTTGTTATTCTGCTACCGTCACCGGCCTGTGTAGCCGTCTGCATGGCAGCATGAAGTTCAGCGAGCGTTTTTTCATGTCTTTCAATATCGTTTTCGGTCCGGTAGAGACGCTGCTCAAGGGGCTTGAGGATCCTGGAACGTTCGGCATTAAATTCCGAGCGCCGCCGCCTTATCTCTTTTTTGGACAGCTTTATCCAGGCGTTATCCTTTTTATCCTCCCCGGGACCGGATAGCAGAACATCTTCTTCATCTTCCCACCCGCCTTTTTCCAGAAACTGCTGGTAACCGCCTTCGAATAGATGAATTTCGTCATTATGAAATACAATCAGACGCTCGGCAAGCGTTTTTAAAAACATTTCGTTGTGAGTTACCATCACCACCGTCCCGCCAAAACTGTCGATGGCGGCAAGCAGTGCATCACACGATTCCAGATCGAGATGGTTGGTGGGCTCATCCAGCAGCAGCAGGTTTACCGGCGTAGCCAGAAGCTTACCTAGCAGCACACGACTTTTTTCACCGCCGGAGAGCACGCCAATTTTTTTTAAGGCAGAATCGCCCTCAAACAGCATGGCACCGCAGATATTGCGCGCCTGCTGACGATCGATATCTGAATGCGAATAGAGAATTTCCTCTTCAACGGTTCGGGTATCGACCAGGCTTTGGATATTGGTCTGTTCAAAAAAACCTTTCTGGACAGCGGGGTTTAGGTCGATTCTACCGCTTTGCGATCTGAGTACGCCGGCCAGCAGTTTTAGCAGCGTGGTTTTACCTTTGCCGTTTTTACCTACAACGCAGATACGATCTCCGGCCCTGATGGTGATGTTAAAGTCCTTGATTAACGGTTTGCGGGGATCGTAAGAAAAGGATAAATTCCGGGTGCTCAGGACATGCTTGCCGAGAAAAGAGCTGCTTCTGAACGCAAAATCAAGGGTCTTGAGCTTCTCCAGTTTTTCTTTTCTCCCTGTTTTGGCCAGGGTTTTAATCCGTGACTGCACCAGATTGGCAAGTCTGGCCTTGGCCCTGAAACGCGCAATAAACTGTTCAACTTCCCTGCGGCGGCGTTCATCTTTAATTCGGGTCTTTTCATGCACCTCCTCTTCCTGGGCAATCTGGGCGTAATATTTTTCGGTATTTCCAGCGATTTTACGCACCTTTTTGCGGTATATTCCCATGGTATGGGTGACCAGTTTATCCATAAGCCCCCTGTCATGGGTGATGAGCATCATTTCACGGGGCCAATTCATCAAAAAGCGTTCGACCCAGCGTATGGAGGTTATGTCGAGGTAGTTGGTCGGTTCGTCTAAAAGTAACAGATCAGGTTCGGAAACCAGCACTTTGGCGAGGTTCAGGCGAACCTGGAATCCTCCGGAAAAATCAGACGGGTGGCGTTGCATGTCGTCTTTGTTGAAACCCAGGCCCGTTAAAACCTTTTCAACCTTCCAGTAATGGTCCCGTTCCTGGGCTGCCAGCCCGGTTATACCCTCTTCCAGAACCGTATCTTTAGTAAAATCAAGGTGCTGCCGAACGTAACCGATACGGTAATGTTTAGGGATGCTTATGGTTCCAGTATCAGGAGACTCTTCTCCGATGATGATTCGAAAAAGGGTTGTTTTTCCGTGTCCGTTGAGGCCGACGAGTCCAATCCGTTCCTTGGGGTTGAGCTTGAAGCTGGCACCTTCAAAGAGAATTTGAGAAGCAAAGCTTTTGTGGAGATTTTCAACACCGATCATTTTTTATTTAGTGGCAAGGCCGGTTGGCCGCTCTATTAAAAGCAGCCAGCATCACTTCAGGGTCCGGCTGCCAGCATCCTTCATCATTGAGACCTTTGAAAAATGTTCAATTTTGTTCAAGTTCAAGGAAGACGAAAATTTTAACCGGAGGAATACATTGAGTATTTTGAGGATTAAAATTTGAGTCTGACACAGAAATTGGGCAAAAGGGGGCGTTTTTCAAAGGTCTCTCATTTTTAACAGTGGGATATAAAGGAATACCATAAAAGTGTCAATCCAGAAGTAGTCATTATAGAAGCCGTTAAATTTCTATTTTATCGAATGGAACTGGTAGTTGAGCCGCCAGGGGGTAACTTCTCAATAAGTGAAAGTAGATACTAAGGCGAAAATTTTAACCACCCGTACGATCTTCCGGACCTACCCCGGTACCATCTTCCGGAGCTACCCCAGTACCATCTTCTGGGGCTACGGGGCAGGCGGGGCAGGCACGAATACATTGAGTATTTTGAGGATAAAGCTAAAGCTTCACTTCGTGCGAAATGTTGAGCCTGACCCCAGAGAAATAAGCTTCGCATTTCAAGGGGCAGGCACAGAGATTGGGCAAAAGGGGGCGTTTTGCAAAGGTCTCATATCCGCCAGAAAGGATAATCAGAGCCCTGACTTGATTTGTTTTTAATCCGGCATGTTACACTTTGACAATTCGCCAAATTGGGAAATGACCGCGCTTTCAGATGACGTTCCCGACAAGGTCGTATTTATCCGAAAGCAACCGGGTCTGGATCATGTTTGAATAAAAAACCGGACTGCGATTGTTTTCCGAGCGTAAAACTTTTTTTATCTAGAACCTCGTTTATCGCTTGTTTGAGGCTGTTAATGGCATCAAAGCTCTTAATCACATAGATCAATACCGGAAGACCCGGAACTTTCCTTTTGATATCACGGAGGATCTCCCAACTGTCAGAATTTTCCAGATGAAGTCCCAGAAGCACCACATCCGGTCGAAAATCTTTGATATGTTCCAAGATCAATTCGACAGCGCCTGAATTTGCAACCCGATAGTCTTCCTTGCCCAGCTCCTTTGATAGAAGGGCTCGAATGTATGGTTGATCATCTGCAATTAAGATTTTTGCCATTTTCCCTCCTTTGTCTGCCGTGGCAATATTGGGAGTAGCTCATCTTAAGGCTTCAAAGTCATCATACTTTTATAGACAGAAGTGACGCCAAGCGCAGTCAACCTGATCGCAATCTGTCAGTCCTTTCCGGAAACAGTCCGTGTTACCTTCGGATCGCTGAATACTTCTAATCAGGGCCGTGATATCCAGAAAATTCTTTTTATCAGCATCCGATTCCATGATAGCGGATGATGCTTTCGTTATTCTTCCGGCCCCTACATGCCTTCCAGTGGCATCTAATCTTTTCAGGTCATTTCTATCCAAAACATCCTCCGTTCATTTTTTTGATTGAACTCATGAGAAATCCGTATTAGAACCAAACTGAGGCATTAACTGCTTTTTTAACGACAGTTTCGGATTACGTTGTCCATAAAGAGTCATATTTTTTTGTGATCGAGAACGGTATGGTATATCTGTTTTCTTCGGTATAATCTATCCCGCTTGAATCACAGGTTTTTTTAGCTGATATCTGAATATCCTGTATTGCTTGCAACAATTTACAATCTTTTATGCAATTATCTTTTGGCAGATTCTTCCTGGAACAATTTTTACATGGAGAAGAAATCATAAATCCTCTTCTATTAAATATTAATGATTCCGCCAAATGCCCGTTTTTAACAAATTATTATCAGGTTGTGATTCACTTTGTCCATAGAGCGGAGGGTTCATTTTTGTGGGGAAAGTCCCTAGGGGGCGGGAATTTGTCCTGGGTTAGCAGGGGTAGCCCGGTAGAAAGAGTCGGCCAACCCGGATTTCTCATCCCTCTTCAAACGGGATGAGAAATCCGGGCTATCCTATCTACAAAAATATCCATTATTGAATTTTCTGGAATTTTATTTTATAGAATATAAATTTTTGCAGCAATTCTAATTCTACTTTGTCACATTTCAGGAAAAGCATCAGTGAGCCTCGATGGTGATCAGACGTAGGAAGTGTCACTGTTTGAGTGTATTAGTGAGCGTTATGAAAAAGCAGCACACAGAAAAGCCTT
>JAUVVL010000035.1 GCA_030604635.1 Desulfobacteraceae bacterium | reverse complement strand
GTCAGGCTCAACATTTTGCACGAAGTGAAGCTTTAGCTTTATCCTCAAAATACTCAATGTATTCCTGTGGTTAAAATTTTCGCCTTCCTTGAACTTGAACAAAATTGAGCATTTTTCAAAGGTCTCAGATAATCAATTGAAGTAAATCAAAATTGGGAGCAGCACCAATCGGGCCGTTCCCATATAAAAAGGGTTATGACTTAAAACAGATTGTGTTTTTTACCAAAATCGGCCAGGATCTCTTCAAAATTCGGTGATCCTATTTCCTGCAAGTCATAAAATACCCTTGTATTCGGTTTATCGATCTTAATGATCCTGTTCAGGTCAATGGGCGTGGCCACAACAACCGCATCACATTCGGTATTGTTGATGGTGGTTTCCATGTCCTTTAACTGCACCTCGCCGTACCCCATGGCAGGAAGCAGCGTTCCGATTTCAGGATAGATCTCAAAGGTCTCCGTCAATCTGCCCACCGTGTAAGGCCTGGGATCGACCAGCCCGGCTGCGCCGAACTTTTCAGCGGCAACCACACCGGCTCCGATCTTCATCTCACCATGTGTGAGGGTCGGACCGTCTTCCACAACAAGAACATTTTTCCCCTTTATCACGGAAGGATCTTCAACTTTAATGGCAGAAGCGCCGTCAATCACAATCGCATCCGGATTTACGGCGGCAATGTTTTTTCTCACGGTGTTTATGCCGGCGGCATCTGCACTGTCCATTTTGTTGATCACAACAACGTCCGCGAGCCGCAAAGTGGTTTCTCCGGGGTAATAGGTCAGTTCGTGACCCGGACGATGGGGATCGACGACAGTAACATGCAGATCTGATTTGTAGAACGGGAAGTCATTGTTCCCGCCGTCCCAAAGTACCACGTCACAGCCGTCAGTATCATTTTCAACTGCCCTGATGATGGCCGCGTAGTCAATGCCGGCGTAGATTACGTTGCCGCGAATCACGTGGGGTTCATACTCTTCCATCTCCTCAACAGTACAATTGTTTTTGTCAATATCGGAAATATCTGCAAAACGCATTACCTTCTGAGCAGCAATATCACCATATGGCATGGGATGCCGGACAGCAACTACCTTTACCCCTTTTGCCATGAGCATCTCAATGATTCTCCTGGAAGTCTGGCTCTTGCCGCAACCGGTCCGTACAGCACCTACCGAAATGACTGGCTTACTGCTTTTGATCTGGGTATCTTTCGGTCCCAGCAGTACGAAGTTGGCACCGGCAGCGCAGACAACGGAACTCATGTTCATTACGTGCTGATAAGAAACGTCACTGTAAGAGAATACACAGTCATCTACTTTCAACTCATTGATTAACTTTGAAAGCTCTTCTTCAGCATAGATGGGAATACCTTCCGGGTATAGGTCACCAGCCAGCGCGGCAGGGTATTTTCTGCCTTCAATGTCCGGAATCTGTGTCGCGGTAAAGGCGACCACTTCGTAATCCTCATTGTCCCTGTAATAGGTATTAAAATTATGGAAGTCTCTTCCGGCCGCACCGATAATGATTACTTTTTTCTTTGACATTTTTCTTCCAATGATTTTTGGGCCTTGACTCTAATTTCGGTCCCAGCGTCACCTCTGACAGCTTTTTCAATATCTTCCAGATGACAAATGATTCCCCTGTTTCCCGTATTTTGGGAAAACCGGGCGACCGCTTCAACTTTCGGTCCCATTGATCCGGCGGGGAAATGGCCTTCCTTCGCATATTCGTCGATTTCCGATAGGGTTACCTTTTGCAGAATCCTCTGCTCCGGTTTTCCCCAATGGACAGCAGCGCCTTTAACATCTGAAGCCACGATAAAGATATCTGCGTTTATTTCCCGAGCCAGGACCGAGCTTGCCAGATCCTTGTCAATAACCGCTTCCACGCCACGGAATTTCCGCTCTTTGTGGATCACCGGTATCCCCCCACCGCCGCAGCAAATGACGATAAAGTCCATCTCAATGAGCTTTTTTATCTCTCGTCGTTCCACGATGGAAAGCGGTTTAGGAGAAGCTACCACCCGCCGGTACCCCTTGTCGGTTTTCACCATGTTATACGACAGATTCGATGCCTCTTCTTCAGTATAAAACGGACCGATAGGTTTGGTTGGATTTCGAAAAGCAGGGTCGTTTTCATCGACCACCACATAAGTGATCATCGTTACAAAGTACTGCTGTTCATTAATTCCGATTTCCATCAGCACGGTGTTCAGACTTGATTCAATCATGTAACCGATCTGTCCCTGGGTCATCGCTCCGATAATTTCCAGGGGCATTTTCGGAACCTCCTCACAACTTTCCTGCTGTAGCAGGAGGTTCCCGACCTGAGGACCGTTGCCGTGAGTAATAATAAGCGTATAGTCTTTGGAAAGTTCGGCGATCTGTTTCATCGGCAACTTGAGGTTTTCAATCTGTTGCGAGGCAGTGCCTGGTTGCCCTTTTTGAATGAGGGCGTTCCCTCCAAATGCAATTAAAAGTATCGGTTTTTTGTCTGTCATATGTTATATCTCCTTTCTGAGCATTAATCTTAGAAACTTCGACTTAAATCTATTGGTATGCTTTGATGCCCTGATGAGCGAACGCAATGTATCCAAAGCCGCTGAAAAGGTGTTTTTAAGCCAATTAGGAATGAGCCATGCGCTGAGCCGTTTGCGCACCCTGCTGGATGATCCGATTTTGATGCGGACGGAACAGGGAATGATGCCGACGCCACGTGCTCTTGAAATGGAGGTGCCGGTTAGAGAGATGCTCAATCGAATTAATCGCACCCTTTATACACAAAAGCCATTTGATCCCACGACCAACGACCTGAGGATGCAAGGATAATGTGTTCGCTAATGAAGAAGAATTGTTACTCATAATTTTCGAGCAAATCAGGAAAATTCCTCAAAAATTTCCCGTTCAACTCTGAAAATATACGCAATTAAAGCTGCTCGAATCCACATGCCGTTGCGCTCTTGCTGCCAGTAGGCGGCCCGCGGATCTTTATCCACTTCCACTTCTATTTCGTATCGCCGGGGTAGTGGATGCATGATGGTACAATGCGGTTGAATGATGGAAAGGTGTTCCTTCTTGAAATGGAACCCGGGATAGGTGTCGGCTTCGCTTGACGGGTCGTCAGAATACTCTTTCTGAATTCTGGTCATGTAAATAGCGTCTACCAGCGGCATAACGCTTTCGAAATCTTCGGTTTCATAATAGGGGATATTGCGTTTCTTCAAAAAATTTTTAATATCATCTTTCATCCTGAATATATCAGGTGAAACAAAGTACAAGGTTACGTCATTATAATTTTTCATCAGGTAACTCAGGGAACGCACTGTTCGTCCGCGCTTTAAATCGCCCACCATAGCAATCTTTTTACCGTCCAACCCGCCGATGTGTTGGAATGATCTTTCAAGAGTATAAATATCCAATAGTGCTTGGGTCGGATGTTGATCCGGTCCTGAGCCTCCGTTTAATATTGGAACGGGACGATCTGTTTGATTCAGGACCCAGGCAGTTTTTTCGGCAAACCCGGCTTCCGGGTGCCTTGAAATAATCAGATCGACATAGCTGGCAAATGTGCGAATGGTATCTTCCGGTGATTCTCCTTTTACCTCGGAACTTGTAGACGTTCCCCGGCTTTCTGAAACGCTTAACCCCAGAATATAACATGCATTTTGGAAAGATAGAAAGGTACGTGTTGAGGGTTGAACAAAATAAAGCATGGCCCGTTTGTGAGGCAAAAGATGTCTAAGCTTTTTCTGGCCCATTTTCGTTTTGGCCAATAATCTGATCATGTCTGCGAGCTTACACAAATAGTCCATAAACGGTCTATCAAACTGTTGGGCAAAAATTACATCAAACAATCTGCCGTTCAACTTGAAAAAATCTAATTTTTTATCGACCTCTTTGGCATAGAACTCATCCCATCCCTGGTATGTTTGAAGAGTTTGTTCAACCGATCCTTTCATTTTATTCACCTCAAGGGATATGTTGGAATTAAGCGCTGTAATCTGCGAGACCTTTGCAAAACGCCCCCTTTTGCCCGATTTCTGTGTCAGGCTCAAATTTTAATCCTCAAAATACTCAATGTATTCCTGTGGTTAAAATTTTCGCCTTCCTTGAACTTGAACAAAATTGAGCATTTTTCAAAGGTCTCTCTGCTCTCCCTTTTTGAGCAAGACAGGCGTTACCCTGTAAAAAGCATAGATCTGCTTTTGCGACATCAGTTTATGGCAAAAATCTGATTATGTGTCAAGTCGAAATGGTCATTTCAAATTTCGCGCCCCCAAATTAGCATCAATGTAGTTAAAAGCAACACCCTATCTGATCTGATATATGAGAATCTCAAACCGATTGCCGATTGCAACGATGATTACGAAACGTGCTACTAGTCGCGCTTGAACTTACTGTAGTCCGGCCTGAGATAGCGGCTTTCACCCCCACCATCGATAGCCGACAGGGCCTCAACCTTCATCGGTAGACCAAACAGTTGAATGAACCCGTGAGCATCCTGTTGATTGTACACATCTTCTTCTCCGAATGATGCATAATCTTCACGGTACAGGCTATAGGCGCTTTTTCGCCCCGCAATGATGATATTACCCTTGTACAGCTTCAGGCGAACTGTGCCTGAAACCCTCTCCTGAGTGGCCTTTACAAAGGCGTCCAATGCCTCCCGGAGTCGCATGAACCACATGCCGTTGTAGACCAATTCGGCATATTTGACCGCAACGAAATCTTTATAGTGCATCGTGTTTTTATCAAGACAGATGCTTTCGAGGGCCTGATGGGCCCGCAGCACAATTGTTCCGGCAGGAGTTTCATATACGCCGCGGCTTTTCATCCCCACCAATCTGTTTTCGACCATATCCACCCGCCCGACACCGTGAGCCCCGGCTATTTTGTTCAAGCGGGTGAACAGTTCCACCGCTGCCAGCATTTCGCCGTTCAAGCTGACCGGGTTTCCCTTTTCGAAGCCGATATCGATATATCCGGCCTTATCCGGTGCATCCTCCGGACTGACGGTCAATTTGTACATGTCCTTTTCCGGTTCATTCCAGGGATTTTCCAGGGGTCCGCCTTCATGGGAAAGGTGAAAAATATTGCGATCCCGACTGTAAATATCCTTTTCCGTCTGGGACAGAGGGATATTGTATTTGGTGGCGTATCTTATGGCATCCTCACGACTGCGGATATCCCACTCGCGCCATGGAGCGATGACTTTAAGCTTAGGATTGAGAGCCATAATCGTTAGTTCAAAACGAACCTGGTCATTGCCCTTGCCCGTGCAGCCGTGTGAAACCGCATCTGCACCTTCTGTATCTGCAATTTCAACCAGAGTTTTTGCCATTAGAGGTCGAGCAATGGAGGTCCCCAAAAGATATTCACGTTCATAGACCGCGCCTGCCTGCAGTGTGGGAAAGACATACTCTTTGAGAAATTGTTCACGCAGGTCCCGCACAATCAGCTTGCTGGCGCCTGAGGCCAGCGCCTTTTCTTCGAGACCCTCCAGTTCTTCTTCCTGGCCCAGGTCTGCCGTAAAACAGATCACTTCACAGTCATGGTAATTGTTTTTTAGCCAAGGAACGATCACCGACGTATCCAGTCCCCCGCTGTAGGCGAGGACTACTTTGTTTACCCTATCGTTTGACATTTTTAATCTCCTTTCAAAAAATAAAAACCCCGGCTTTTGCCGGGGTTTTTATTTTTTTGCTGAATTTTAAGTTACAATATCAGATCCAACACAAAAAACACCCGGGCGCCTGTCGGATACGGCGACGGCGGTTGCGGATACGGATGCGTGTGTTGGATGAATATAGAACCATAGGTTATTACTTCCTGAGTTTTGTTTTGGACATATGGCAAAGAACCGCTTGTCTGTCAAGTTCAAAATGACTTTTATGCGCTGATGGCAGCCAGATCGATAATTTTTAATTCCTTCCTTACCTTTTCTCCAGATTAAAAATAACTGCTTCCATCCCAGCAGTGGGTACATAATTTATCTTTTGGCAGTCCGATAGCTTTTACAAGATTTTCCAGTTTTTGATATTTTAAAGAAGTAAGTTTTAACCTTTGCCTTATTCTGTCAACCATTGCCCGATTTTTTTCTGAACTGGAAGTTGCATATTCATCTAAAAATTTATCATCTGAATCCTCAAGTTCCCTTATAGCTTTTCGTCCCACAAGGTCCAATGTTGATCGAGATGTTGAAAAATTGAGAAACTCACATGGATAAATCAAGGTGGGGCATGCCGGCCGCATGTGAACCTCTGATGCACCATAGTCGAATAATATTTGTATATTTTCCTGTAATTGAGTCCCTCTTACAATCGAGTCTTCACAAAAAAGGATCTTTTTCCCCTCAATCAGTTCTTTGATGGGAATCAGTTTCATTTTGGCTACAAGGTCTCTTATGCTCTGATCATGTGGCATAAAGCTTCTCGGCCATGTGGGTGTATATTTGGTAAAAGGCCTTATGTATGGAATATTTCTCTCATTCGCGTAGCCGATTGCATGCCCGATCCCAGAATCCGGAATTCCTGAAACACAATCTATTTCAACATCATCATTCTTTCCCAGTGCTGAGCCGCACCTGTATCGTACAAATTCTACATTAATTCCTTCGTAGCTTGAAGCGGGATAACCATAGTAAACCCACAGGAAAGCACAAATCTGCATTTTTTCTTCTGGTTTCTTTCTCTGTTCACATCCATCTGCTGTTATAAAAACAATTTCACCCGGCCCCAGATATTTATCAATTTCAAAGCCGAGATTTGGGAATGCACACGTTTCTGAGGATGCGGCATAAGAGCCATCTTTCTTGCCAATAATAATCGGAGTTCTACCTAATTTATCCCGGGCGGCATAAATACCGTTTTCGGTAAGAAGGAGCAGAGAACACGAACCTTTAATCGTTTCCTGGACATTCTGTATGCCGTCCACAAAAAAATCTTCCTCACAGATTAGTGTGGCTGCGATCTCGGTTGGACTTAATTTCCCACTGCTGGTTTCATAAAAATGAATTTTTTTTCGAAATGCTTTGTTGGCAAGTTCATCAATATTTTTTATTTTTCCTACCGTAACGATACCAAATCTTCCCAGGTGAGATCCGAAAATCAACGGCTGGGCATCGTAATCGCTGATAACTCCGATGCCTTTATCGCCATGCAAATCGGGAAGATCCGCTTCAAATTTTGATCTGAAGTAATTCTTTTCAATATTATGAATGGAACGGGAGAATCCTTTAGCGTTTTTTGTCGCCAACCCTCCTCGTTTGGTGCCGAGATGAGAATGGTAATCTGTCCCGTAAAACAGGTCATTAACACAATCCTCTTTAGAAACAACTCCAAAAAATCCTCCCATAACCCCTCTCCCCTGGAAAATCTATAACATATAGGAATTTTCTCTTTTGTATTAATTTAGCTTTTTGAAAAACGTGTTCCACAATGCGATAATGTTTTCAAAGGGCTAAAATGTTACTCTTTTTTAAAGTAGCGTAGTCCCGCTGCAGGTGTGATTGTATAAAATTGCGTCTGCCTGTGCGTATTCGCATGCAGATAGGTGCAACGCACAGGCAAGCGCAGACAGGAAGCGATTTTATAATTTATCAAACAAGACCTTGATCCAGCATGGCATTCACCACCTTCGTGAATCCGGCGATATTGGCACCGGCCATATAATTTCCGGGTTCGCCGTATTCGGAAGCCGCATCCAGGCATGTTTGGTGAATGCTCTTCATAATCATTTTAAGGCGGCGATCCACTTCTTCCGCGGTCCAGCTTAATCGCATGCTATTCTGGGCCATTTCCAGGCCGGACACGGCCACCCCGCCGGCATTGGATGCCTTGCCGGGTGCATACTGGATTTTCTTATCCAAAAAAATGTTGATAGCTTCCGGGGTGCACGGCATGTTGGCCCCCTCGCAGACCAAGCGAACACCGTTCTTCATCAGGTTTGCCGCATTTTTTGCGTTGATTTCATTCTCGGTGGCACTGGGAAAGGCGCAGTCTGCTTTATGGTTCCACTGTGGATTATAAGCTAAAGAAGTGTCCGCTTCTGTGTAAACCACTTCAGAATACTTATCAATGTACTCACTAATTCTACCCCGTTTGATATTTTTCAGCCGTTTTACAAAGACCAGTTTGTCAGTGTCGATGCCCTCTTCATCATAAATATAGCCGGAAGAATCGGAAAGGGTAACCACCTTGCCGCCCAGCTCAATAATTTTTTCCAGTGTGTGCTGGGCCACGTTACCTGAACCGGATACCAGGCAGGTTTTGCCTTCAAGGGTTTCGTTTTGAGTTGCCAACATTTCTGCCGCAAAATAGACACTGCCGTATCCGGTTGCTTCCGGACGAATTAGGCTTCCACCCCAACCTAAGCTCTTGCCGGTCAAAACGCCGGTAAATTCGTTACGTAGTTTTTTGTACATGCCAAAGAGATAACCGATTTCCCTGGCACCCACGCCGATGTCTCCTGCCGGGACATCCGTATTCGGGCCGATATGGCGAAACAGCTCGGACATGAAACTCTGACAAAAGCGCATGACCTCGTTATCGGATTTGCCTTTGGGATCAAAATCCGACCCGCCTTTGCCGCCTCCCATGGCAAGGGTGGTCAGCGCATTTTTGAAAACCTGTTCAAAAGCTAAAAATTTGAGGATGCTCAAGTTAACTGATGGATGAAAGCGCAGACCGCCCTTGTAAGGTCCGATGGCGCTGTTCATTTCAATCCTGAATCCACGGTTGACATGCACCTGCCCCTGATCATCCATCCAGGGAACTCGAAACATAATCGCACGTTCAGGTTCTGTAATCCGTTCCAGTACGGCATCCTGGCGGTACTGCGGATTACGGTCCAGAACCGGCTGAACGGTTTCTATGACCTCTTGCACGGCCTGATGAAATTCCTTTTCGCCAGGATCTTTATCCTCTATCTGCTTCAAAATGTCCGTCATAAACAACCCCCTGTAAATTTAATGGTTCAGTCACAAACTTGACCGGTTATATATTATTTGTATTAATTTAGCTTTTTGAAAAACGTTTTCCACAAGCATTCAGGTGATCCGGTTTTTAAGCGGGTCACCGTTTGACACGGTTTAAAACCGGATTATCTGAATGCGATAATGTTTTCAAAGGGCTAAAATGTTACTATTATTTAATCAATTATAAATCATCACACATTGAGATTTCTTACCGTCAATTTTAAGGGTAAAAGGTTTATCCAGTCTAACATGCCGTAAATAAGTAGTCTCCTGGATAGCAGGCTGTGAACCTACCCATTCCCAATCAAAATAATCGTCCGAGCCTTCAGTAACCGTAATGTAATGAATACCCAGAGACGTTATATTTTGAAAAAAGTGCGACCCCTGGGAAGGATCGGCCTTTAATTTTTCATTTCTAAGTTCAATCATGGCGCCCACCCCTGAAATATTGCGCCATTGTACCGGTATTCCAAGCCATCTATCGGCGGACCCCCACCGTCCGGGACCAACGAGAAGATAAGGGCGTTTTTCTTTATGCAAGCCGGCATTTAACTTGTCAATTTCTTCTGCCATTCGTATAGTAGCTTCCAGTTGAAAATCATCAGGCTTAACATATACAATATCTGCCATTTCCTCATTCTTTCCATTCCCAAGGGCCTGTTTGGAACGGCAGAATGCTTTTTCAATTTCTTGCCGGGCAATCTGAACTTCAAACCTTTCTCCACCAGCAACCATTGGTCGCATCTGAAGAAAAAAGAAATCGCTTTTCTTTTTTTTATCGGAACTTAAGTTTACCGAAAATTCAATCTCTACAGGGCATCCCATACCCTTTCGCCACAATTCAAGCATGTCTGACAATAAATTAGGTAAAGGGAGCATATTGTACTTGAGTATCTGAGCAAAAGTTAAAACCTTGGGCCCCTGCATATATCCTGTATCACGAATACGATGTTCTTCCGGCACATACGTGCTGGAAAGTATCTTTACAGGATGCTCCGCTTCAGCATCGTCCACCTCTCGTTTTTCCAGGTTTGAATATTTCCGGAAGTTGAGTTCATCGGGATAATTTCGAATCTTCAGGGCATAAAAAAAACGCTGGGAGTTTGCCAGGATATCATCAACCATGGAAAACTGGGGCATCATACTCGGATATTTGGGAGAAAAGCGCACCGTTCGGCCACCTTCCACTACGGTCTTGCCCAATCCCAGAGCAATATGGGCAATTCCCTCTTCGGATTTCATTTTGGCAACCGGGTAAAAATTGTGAGACTGGGCCACACCGGAAATGGCTGGATAGAAATAATCTCCATATTCTTCTCCGGTAAGTTGCTGGATGATAACAGCCATGGCCTCTTCCTGAGGCTGGTTTGATGTACTACGGGAAAATGCCTTAGCACCTTCATAATAAGTAGAAGCATACACCAGCTTTATGGCTGTAATGAGATGTTGAAGCCGCTTCGAAAGCTCGGAATGATTATTGGGAATCATATAGGTTTCATAAATCCCGGCATACGGCTGGAACTGAGCATCTTCAAGCAAGCTGGAAGAACGGACCGACAGTGGATATTTTACCTGAGCAAGGTAAGCTTCCAAGTCTTTTACCAGCCACTCCGGCATATCTGCCTGTAAAAATGTGGAAGCAACTTTTTCATCTGTACAGCTTTGGGTGGCAAAACCCCTTAGACCGTTCTTTGTGATAAAAGATTCAAAACCGTCCGTACTCACAACCAGGGTTTTTGGAATTTCGATGTTAATTTCGGAATACTTTTCGTAAATTTTCGGATTCTGCTGGAGCAGGGCGGACATAAAGGCTAAACTCCGGGCCTTACCCCCCAACGATCCCTGGCCGATTTTAACAAAGTCCATAATATCTGCATCGAAATTATGGCTCTTGAACTGAGCAACCACACTTTTTTGACGCCACTTTCGTACCGCATGGATATTGGTGATAATATAATTACGCATTTCATTGGCGCTTACAAAATCAGAGGCTTTGACCTCACGGAACTTGGAAGCAAGGGAGATCTCCGCACGAGACATAATCCAGTTGGAAAAGTGATTGTGCTCGGCGTGATGCCAAAGTGATTCATCCGGTATCTGAGCAACCTTTGCCTCAAGAGCACGAAGGTCGGACGCCCGATCAATTTCCGTGCCGTCCGGCATGCGGAAAACAAAATCTCCAAATCCTAAATAGGTCAGAAAAAAATCGTGTAACTCTGCAAGAAGGTATGGAGAATTCTTGTCCAGAAAAACAGCCGGAATTTGATCTGCTTTTGCCTTATTGGATGATTTCGAGCTCATCAAAAGAAGGGGAAGATCAGGAATTTCCTTTTTCATTTGTGAAAGTAACACAAACCCTGCATCATCGACCAGCTTTCCATTTCTAGGGATGCGGGTATCCGATATAATGCCGAACAGAAATGACCGGAACTTCTGGCAAAGTTCCATGGCATCTTCATAGTTTTCCGCTAACAGTATTTTGGGCCTGGCCCGCATTGTGAGCAGCCTGTGTTCTTCATTGAGACCAACTTGAAGGACAGCCTGGGTTTGCTTAACAACTTCTTTGTAAATCAGGGGCAGAAAAGAAGAGTAATAAACCGGGGAATCCTCAACCAGAATCAGTACTCGGACCATTGCTTTCTGGGTGTCGCGTTCAACATTCAGGCGGTCTTCCACGTTTTTAACCAGCGCCAACAGCAGATCGGCATTGCCGGACCAGATAAAAATTTTGTCAATCCCCTTACAATTCTTGCTTTCCGGAAACGGATAAATACCCTTGGGGCTGTGAGCCAGTAGAATAACAGGAAGACCCGGATTGAGCTTCTTAATTTCCAGGCCCAATGAAAAAGCATCCATGTCATCTATATGCGGCATGGTTAAAACCATATCGAATTTTTTCTTATTTAAGAGAGACAGCGCTTCCCGAGCCGAAGACGTTCGCGTCACCCTGGGGGGCATGCTAAGATTTAACCCGCTGTATTCATTTATGATTCTTGATGCCGGGCTGCCATCCTCTTCCATTATGAACGCATCATAGGGACTGGAAACAAATAAGATCTCACGCACCTTGATTGACATCAACTCGTGAAAAACTTTTAAATGTGAATAAAATTCGCCGGGTATTTGATCGTATTCTTGAAGCATCCTATGCCCCGATTTGATGATTATTGATCATGATGGCAGCGGGAAAAAGGGGTTCCAAGGCCGGGAGGAATCACTAGAGAACTTTTTAAGCTGCCTCTGGTGGTTATAGTATCGCAATTCACATATTTTATCAAGCATCGATTATCTGGAGAGCTTCCTCCCGATAAGCGTCCATTACATATGGCGTGCCTGTGACTTTGGCACACTCTTCGGTAAGTGAGGAAATGTCTTTTCGACCGATGTATTTGACTGCCCAGTTTCTGGATCCAGCCATTATTTGTTGAAGCCCCACCTTGATTTTATCAACTGCGCTGAAAATGCCGATTGCACCCAAAGGAAAACGTTCGGCTTCCGAACCGTATTTTTCTTTTAAGACTTCATAATTCATAAATATTTCTTCTTTGGTAGATCCAAATTTAGAGACTGTAGCAGGAAGACCGCCGTCTTCTCCTCGCAACCACTTTTCAGTGTTTTTACCCACCATGCCCGGGATCATTAACGCGCGGCCCATGCATATGGCCTTACAGTAAGGCGCACCTAAAGCCAGTGCCTTGAAAACATGATCCTCGGAAGAAAAGCCGCCGGCAAATGCTATATCCGGGGCCCGTTTTCCTCTTTGGGCCAGGCGTTCACACAGCTCATAGGCCATGGAATGAAGGTATATAGATGGAATACCCCACTCGGCCATCATTCTCCAGGGGCTCATTCCGGTCCCTCCCGGAGCACCGTCAATGGTCAATAGATCAATATTGGCATCGCTGGACCAACGTATGGCCATGGCCAGTTCTCTCATCGGGTAGGCGCCTGTTTTCAAAGTTACACGTTTGGCTCCGAGATTTCGCATCCTTTCGACCTCATTCATGAAGCCTTCCTGGTCAATGAATCCGAGACGCGAATGCCGCTCAAATTGTTTCAGGGGACCAGCCTTAAAAGCAGCCTGAAAAGCGGGTTTTTCCGGGTCCGGCGTAACAATGTAGCCACGTTTTTTCAATTCCAGCGCACGGGTCAAAGAGTTCACCTTAATTTCACCACCAATACACTTGGCGCCTTGCCCCCATTTCAGTTCAATGGTTTCGACACCGAACTTGTCAATTACGTATTCCGCAACTCCGTTACGGGTATCCTCAACATTCATCTGCACGAGGATATCCCCGTAGCCTTCATGATAGCGACGATATTCTTTTATACGGCGGTCCATCTCCGGAGATTTTGTAACCTTGCCGTTAGCGTCGAGTTCCAACTCAGGATCAATTCCGCATACATTTTCTCCACACACCAGGGTAATACCGCTAATTGCAGCCCCTATTGCAAAGTGTTCCCAGTTTCTGCGGGCAATATCTGTACTGCCGAGGGCACCGGTAAAAATAGGCACTTTCATCTTCACCTTATCGGTGACACCGAAAGATGTTTCAGTATTCACTGCCGGGAATGTCGCCTTATCAGGATCAGCATCTATTCCTTTGGCCCCCAATGCGTATCCCATAATATTAAGGTGTGAGTAATCAACTGGATAGTCCTTATCGGCACCAGCGGTGACTCTCCCGAAAGGCTCCGGATAAAGGAGCTCACGTCCACGGAATGTGGCCCTGAACAGATCGCAATTGCCCTTGCAGCCATCAATGCATCGGCTGCATATACCGGATTGGGGCGCAACGTTTCGAGATCGGTTTTTTGTTTGTAAGGCATCATTGGCATTTGGTCGATGTAGGTTCATAACTATTCTCCTCTCACAATATGAATTCTAAAAAAAAAGGGCGTCTGCCCTAAATAGGGAAAAGACGCCTTTGTCTTATTATGCTTAAAACTTTATACACCCTTGTACAAAGTTATTCAAATCCAAATTTTTTTTTATAATTAAATCCATCTCCTTTGTCAAGAATAAAATTACTTTGCGATTTTATATAGTGTAATATATAACCCTGATTGAGCAAAAGTCGAGGATGCCCCAGATCCAAGGCATCAAGGGCAAAGCCGTCCCGCCGCTGGCGGGAATAACGAAGACGCCGCAGGTGTCATGCCGAAGGCAATGGGGTATCATCTAAGACAATACAGCATACATCCTCAAGGAAGCCTACCTGACCAAAACCGGACATCTTGATTTGCTATTGACAATCCGAGGCATCTTTTTTTATATTCAAACATTTTAAATACTTCCTTCATCAAAATAGAAAATAAGAGTTAATGGAGAAAGATCAATGATAGATATTCCTGATAGCAAAAGTAAGGAAATCAAGGATCTAAAAATAAATTTTAATATTACAAAAGGTTTTTTAAACCTTGTCAAAAAAATAGATTCTCTGCCTAAGATGGACAAAACTCCCTATGCCGAAACCCGAAGTCTCTATCAGGCTGTTTCAAAGGACAGAGACCTCAACACCTTGGAAAAACAACTTGAAGATTTTTTTGGTCCACCTATTAAACCTGCCGGAAAATCCATACCCATAATGTTGCGTAATAATCCCTCTGTCAAATACCTGAACGGTATTCGCGAAGAACAGGCTTTATTTATAAGAAAAGTAAAACAGGGTTTGTATTATGGAGCATTATGGCCATGGGGCAACAAAGAAGAAAATATTACCGTACATCTTGGTTTTTGCAGCCATAAAATGTCCAAGCAGGAATATAACAGACTTGAAAAACTGGTAAAAACAAAAGTCCTGAACGAAAGGATATTTAAAAAACTCGATTCCTCAACTGGCAGTCAAATTCAAGGTATGGGCCTGGCTTCTTTCCTTCAAATGGCCGAGATGGAAAAAACAACATGTACTTTAAAAATACAAACAGATAGTGATGTCGGATACCTGCATTTACTAAATGGCGATCTGATTTCCGCTGAGACCGGTCAATTGAAAAATAAAGGCGCCGCATACCGAATAATAAGCTGGGATAAAACCGTAATAAATCTTGAGAAAGCAAGCAATAAAAAGAAAAATGAAATTAACCTGCCCCTTATAGACATATTAAAGGAAGGGCTTAAAATCAGAGAAAAAAGAGAGCCCACAACGACTCAGGAGGCACAAAAAATCTCTGCCACAGCCGAAAAAACTCAAACTGATGACAGAGATCCAATTGATATAGCTAAAAAACTAAAGCAAAAACGCTTTCTTGCTATCGCTGTTTCTGCTCTGGCTACAGTCATAATTATCGCCCTTGGCACAATCATATTGTTGCGCATGAGAGAGTCCAAGCCAATTAAAGACGAATATAAGAGCGTCTTGTTGAAGGTGGAAAATCAACAGGAACTTGAAGAAAAGGAAAAAATATTACAAAATTTCGTAAATTCCCATGCTCAAAACAAATTTACTGCCAAAGCAGAAGAAAAAATAAAAGAAATTCACAATCTTATTTTTCAGACAACCATGGACAACGCCGATAAGTCGCGCATCAATAATGATTATGAAAAAGCAGCAGCGGTGTACACCGAGTATCTTAAGAAATACCCCGCCGGCAATCATGCGAGTATAATCAAGCAGAAAATCGCTGAGATATCACTTTTCATCGATAATAGAGACTATGAAGAATTACTTAGACTTTCCCAAGATATTAATGTTGAAAGAATTTATTCATATGTTCAATACTTGGAAAAGCATCCAAAAGGCCAACATCGAGACGAAGTAGAAAAATTAGTCTTAGATATGGCCGAAGAATATTATATGTTTTTTAACAAAGAAATAAACATATGTGAAAATCAGGAAAACTGGGGAAAATGTTTCCAACTTTGCAGTACTTATATTAACATTTATCCTAAATATAAGCGAGCGGATGAAATAAGCAGTTTACAAGATTCTTTCCTTAACAAATTACGTGATAAGAGAACGCTTGCCAAGTTGATTAAAAATGCGGAACAAAAGGGCGCCGATTATAAGGCTGCCAAGCTGATATATTTAAACTATTTGAAGTCCCGTCCTGATTCTACCATAAAAGATAAGATCATAGATGAATTAGCCAAACTAAAAGAACAGGCGGAACTGGCAAGGATACAGAATGAAACAGAAGAAATTGTGGCTTTACTCAAAGATACAGAAGGGCGATTTACCGATAATCAAGACGGCACGCTTACCGATACAAAAACCGGCCTGATGTGGTGTATTTTAGATTCCCTGCTTGATCTACAAGGCTGTCTTAACTATGAATCAGCTGCCAAATATGTCAAAAATCTAAAAACCGGCGGACATCAAGATTGGCGCCTGCCTACTGAAAGTGAGTTGGCGGGTATCTATAAAAGTGAACCTTTCTTTCCATTAAGGAAGGCAGAGTGGTATTGGACATCAAAAACCTATTCACGCTATTCAGATGGCTGGCAAAAAATGGTTCATATCGTATCGACTAAAAGAGAAACCGGTTGGGTAAAAGAACAAATAGATTCCCGGGAATGTGGAGCAGCACATGCAGTGAGACCATAAACCCGAATTTCTCCAGGTTAGCACGAAAAAGAGACTTCATCTAATTTTGATGCCCATGTAAAAAGTCCTTTTTACATGGATTAAGGAATTTAGGGATTAAGGAATTGCGAATTATTTAAAGACATTATGAATGCGTAAAACTGAATAATTCAGCAAGTTTTGACTTTTTACGAAACCATCAATTTTGACCCTTATTTTGATCCAAAATTATGAAAAATTCCATCCAAGAAAACATAACCGGGCCGGAAAACAAGAAAAAAATCCGATGCCTGTCCTGCGGTACAACTGAGAATCTTGGTCGGCGCAAGTATTGTTCCATCGATTGTCGACAGAAACTGCATTATACGCTTGATGTCAGAACCGGTTTGCTAAAGGCATTAAACACCCGCTATGCAACCTTTTATTTTACTGACATTGTTATCATTATGGATGTTCTTCCTTACGATTCCAAACAAATCTTCAGCTTTATCTTTCCACGTTCTTCCGGCAAAAAACCTGCCGAGGACTACAGCAGTATGTCTGATATTCTGGGAAATGAATGGTGGTTTGAAAAAAAACGAACAAATCGAAATTATCTGGCCTCCCGGCACATATTAGAAAAGGCTAAACGCAATAATCCCTCAAGCGGTCCTGTAAATCCATTGGAAATAAAAATTCCCGTCATTAAAGAAGCATCATTGACACATCTCAGGTTGGGCAAAGCAGAATTGGGCTCGCCTGGATTAGAAAAAATCATCAAGAGTGCCTATAGGCTACAGGCAAAGAAACACCATCCCGACCTTGGGGGTGATACAGATACATTCAGGAAAATTCACCAGGCATACCTGGATCTTATGAATTGGGCAGAAAATCCATCCTTTCTGAAACGTAGCGGATTTCCGGACAGATGGTTTTACGATGGTAACAAAAACAGATGGGTCCAACCAACACCATCCCGGCAAAAATAGCCAAAACACAAAAAACGGTTGCCGCACGAAGGTCGTTCACCATGAATTCAAGCATTTTGACCTCATCGACCTGATCGATCCCTTTCCCCGATGCATGGTGTGTAGGTTGAATAACCGAGGAGGTTATTATGGAAAAAGAAGAGCTCAAACAAAAAATCATAATGGATATTGAAAAACTCAACACCTATAACGCCGAAGGTTGCCCTGCCTGTGGCCGGAAGTTTACGCTGGGAGAAATGGCTGTTCTGGCAAGCGGATTTTGGGAAGGAGGCATGAAATATATCCACGAAAACGAAGCCGTATTTGATAAAAAATCATCGTTATACTTTGAGCGAAGATACTACGCTCAAATATGTATTTAATTCAAAAAATAAATGGAATTCACTTGTAATTCCATTTTTTTTTGTTTATATAAGTTATTCATGCCTGTCATGCTTGTGCGATGGGGAAAAAGCCTTCAAAAGATTAGTAACGTTCAAAAGTTACGGCATCTTTAAAAATGTAGAAAGTATTTCCTTTTAAACTTGACAATCTCGTAAAAAGTCAAAATTGCGATGGCAAAGTAATCCCGCCTGGGCGGGACCAAATTCAAGGCGCGCGAATTTTGTGTCATACCGCTAACGCGGTACCCGAAGGGTGCGTACTTAGCGTACGCCGCAATGACAACGAAATGAAGCGCAACGCAG
>JAUVVL010000198.1 GCA_030604635.1 Desulfobacteraceae bacterium | reverse complement strand
TCCAAGAATAGCCGTTTTTTGGTCTTAAACATACCATTTTGGGTGCAAAATAACAGCTCTAAGGATTTTTTTAAAAATTATATTAGCTTAAAAGGTCCTTTTTGGGGTCAAAAAGAGTCGTTTAAGAAGATTTTAGGGCCTATTTTAGGCCTCTTTTGCTGTTATTATAGTTGGTTAACGTGGCCCGACCCCAAACGCAAGCTTGTCCTTGTAGAAAGAACAGGGGTAATTTAATTGATCTCGTGCTTCCAGGAGTATTACCTTTTTGTCCTGTCCTCAACCTGTACCACTCTGTATTCACACTATTCAACATCGCCCCACACACCCATGTGCCACATCTGTATGGTGCGACAATTTACCACATTTCACTAAAATAGATATCCATGATATAAAGCGAGTATATAATCTTGGCGTCTAGCCCCAAATTGGTATGTCTGATCTGAATGAAGAAATTTTTAAAAGGAGAAGAATTATGACAAAAAACAATAGGACAATAGCGATCAGTTTATTTATTTTCTTTTTCCTTTCTGTCTCTATTGCCAAAGCTGGAGAGATGGCTATGACTGTGGATAAAAATTTTTATCCATATGCCCCCTCTCTGATAAAATGGCAAAAATCGGAGGCTGATTTTACGCCGCCAGAGGTTTGTGCAGAATGTCACCCTGATAAATACACCGAGTGGATGGGTTCAATGCACGCACTAGCTTTTAAGGATCCTGTATATCAGGGAGAACTCAATTTTGCTGTTGATGCTGTTGGCCATGATATCGCCAAACAGTGTGAGGGATGTCACTCTGCGGCAGCCGTGGTAAAAGGACAAATAAAGGGTCCTGGCTTGGCTGGCCTGACCCCCCTGGCATTAGCCGGTGTCTCTTGTGATGTCTGCCATTCCATAAGTGGCCATACCCATTGGCAAACTCCTTACCACCAGCCGGAAAATGGTTCTATAATCCTATCGCCGGGCAAAAATAGCGAAGAAGGTCCGGTCTTGACCAAATATGGCCCTTTTGCCCCGGAAGAGGGTTGTGGAGAGGATTTTCACCAGTGTGTCGAATCACCGCTTCACCTCAATTCCGAGCTTTGCGCCGGCTGTCACCAGGTTTTTCACTACAAAACCCATTTTCCGCTAGAGGCTACCTATGCTGAGTGGAAAAACGGTCCCTATGCTGTCAATGACATTCACTGTCAGGACTGCCATATGGTCGACATCCAAACCTTTCGGAGAACTGCCGATATGTTGCAGCGGCCAAAGAGGGAAGAATACAAACATTATTTCAACGGCGCCAATTTTCTCCTCTATTTTCTTACCGAATTAGCGGCCAAAAAAGATGGCAACGATGAACTGGCCCAAAGTGCCCATGATAAATATGAAATGGCGATTGCCAGACTTAAGGCAGCGGCAGAACTAGAAGTATCCCCAGTCTACCGAAATGACACTCTTGCTGAAATTAAGATCCGGGTAAAAAATATACGAGCCGGGCACAATCTGCCGACGTCGCTCACCAATGTCCGCCAGCTGTGGCTGGAAGTTACAGCTAAAGATAAGACGGGCAAGGTGATTATGACAACTGGAACGGTTAATAAAAAAGGCGCACTCCCGGAAAACGTACGAATGTTTAACTCCGATGGCCAGAATGAAGCATTTCATTTTGCCATCGATCCCTGGAAGGTACAGTCATTTTCACGTCATGACACCATCCCCCCAAAAGGGTACAAGGATGTCTATTATGGCTTGGCAGCGCCAAAAGGCAGCCCGATAACCATTGAAGTAAAGCTTCGTTATCGCCAGGCTGATCAGAAAGTTGCAGAAAAACTGCTTGCCAATTTGCCAAAGGATATGAACTTGAAAGAAATATACGGCATCAATGAAGTGCCGATCCTGCCAATCATTGATATTGCGATAAAAATGGTAACGATTAATACCAAAGACTAAAGAGTCATTGACCACAAAAATATAAGCCCGGCAGCATTTCTATTGTTGTCGGGCTTAGTTCTCTTCTCTAATTGAGCAGTTGAGCTGATAAGAAATCTCTTTTCCTGAAATGTTATCAAGATGTTGATTGCTGCTGAACAGTTATAGACATGGCGTTTATGCCTGTTTCTATACTTTGGTTGAATAGTTACAAAAAAAGAAGGTTTGATTGATGATAAGTTAAGAAGTTTTGTTTTGCAGGTATTCTCTTAATTGTTCAAAGCTGCATCCGAAGGCGGCTACCGGTTCTTTTTTGCCTTTGATCACGTATTTACATCTAGTGAAATAGTCGGGGCACTGTTCCAGATAATCGCTTGTCGTCGCTCCCAACAACAGATCCACTCCTACTTTATTGGTCAGCTCCTCCAGGCGGAAGGTTAAATTGACCACATCGCCAACTACGGTGAAATCGCGCCCTCCGTCTACGCCAATATTGCCCATAACCGCTTCCCCAGTGTTAATGGCACCACCAACTTTTAGTGGTGTGGATAGATCGGCTACTTTATCTCCTAAAAGAGCTGTCATTTCACTTATGGAAAGAGAGGTCCGCATTGCCTGCAGGATTTTTTGTTCCTGAGAATCATTGCCAACCCAGGTTGCCATAACGGCATCGCCTATGAACTTGTCAATTGAGCCGTTGTTGTGTTCGACTAATTCGTTAACTTTTTTGGACCAGGCTGCCAATATATTACTGACTGACTCCACCCCGATGTTTTCTGACAAACTGGTAAAATTGCAAATGTCACAAACAAGTATTGTTACTAGCTCAGTCTGTAGGAAAGCTACGGTTTCCTCTTCGATGTCAAACTGTTCAGTTGGTGGTTCCGGGGTGTAGTCGTGCAAGAAAACAAGAGTAGTTTTGTCTGAACCTATCTGCAGTTTGTCACCTGAATGGAGCCTGGTGGCGGCGTGCTGGCGTCTGCCATTGACCATGGTGCCATTAGAGCTTCCCAGGTCTATGATGTTGTAGACTCCGTACTCTTCCATCTGCAACATTGCATGCTGTCTGGAAATCCAGGAGAAGGGTAGGGTTATGTCGTTGTTTTTGCCCCGGCCTATATAATAGGTATTTTTTGCTGACAGTTCCCATTCTTCAATGGCACTTCCTTTACTGTCCATCAAAGCCAGTGTCGCAGGAGGAGCAGTTTGATCACTCATAAATTTTTCAGTAAGCTTATTATTTCTTCTGTTTCAGGAAACCTATTTGTCTCTTTTTTGGAAAATATGTCTTTGCCGTTTGCGGATATTTCAAAAACACCGCCGAAGCCAGCTATTAATTCAAAATGCCTATGCACTTTACTCAGGTGGATAAATGGTATATATATTAGGGCATGACACGATTTGTGCCTATAAAATACAAGGAGCGCTCATTTGTAGAATTTCAAATGATATTCACGAGTGATGAAGATTGTGCAAAGCACTTAATGGAGCAAAGATGGGGAAACGATTTTAATTGCCCAAAATGCGGAAACAAAGAATTTTGGTATCTTACTAAGCGAAAACTATATGAATGTCGTAACTGTCATTAGCAAACAAGTGTTACCGCAGGCACAGTATTTCACAAGACCAGAGTTCCGCTTCTAAAACGGTATTGGCTGATCTATCATATGGCTATGGCTAAAGTTGGTGTTTCAATAAGTGAGATGCAACGCGTTTTAGAGATTGGACAATATAGAACAGCATGGTTGATGGCACATAAGGTCAGGCAAGCCATGGCAAAAAGGGATGAACAATATGGCTTAGCAGGTTTAGTAGAGATGGATGAATCCTTTTTTGGGCCGGCTGGCACCAAAAGAGGACGTGGGAGTGAGAAAAAAAGCACTGTTTTGTGTGCTGTATCAATTTATCGTAATGGTAAAGGAGAAGAAAAACCTGGTTTTGCGCATATGTGTATTGTAGAGAATTCATCTGCCGAGACAATTGAAAATTATTTAGAGCGGCTTGGATGTAGTGTTAAGACAAAAGAAGGTAAACAACTAATGGAAGCAATCAGAAGTGATGGTTGGAAGTCCTATGGCGCAGCAGCGAAAAATAAAAATATCTTGCATTGTAGAATCGTTCTCAGAGATCCTAAAGCCGCAGGTAGATTATTGCCCTGGATTCATAGAGTTATTTCTAATGCAAAGGCTGTAATCCGGGGAACACATCGTGGTGTTTCAAAAAAACATTTGCAGGCGTATTTATCTGAGATTATGTATCGCTTTAATCGTCGCTTCTGGGGAAAAGAACTTTTTGATCGTCTTATCCAAGCTTGTGTTACAGCAGAAACCGTTACTTACAAGAATCTTGTAGATAGAAAATCAACCTGAGCTATATGCATAGGCATTTTTGACTATTATGATTTTCCTAACGGTTCAGGCAGCAAGTGAAATCGAATTTTTTAAATGAGTTTTAAATATGCGAATTATTCTTGTTAACCCGAATCCCATGAGACCACCGGTAACTCCGGTATCTCTGGACTATCTTGGATCCGCATGTAGTGATGCCGGAATAGAAGTTGATCTGGTTGATTGTTCCGTTGAGCCGGATTGGAGTAAACAACTCTCGCATGTTTTGGCAGAGAAACCGATCCTTGTTGGTATTACCGTCCGCAACATAGATGATTCCTATTTCGCCAGCCGGGATTTTTCCCTTCGGCGAATAATACCTGTTCTGGAGGAAATTAAAAAATCAACGGAAGCGCCGATTTGTCTTGGCGGAGTCGGTTTTTCTATTTTCCCATCTGAATCCCTTGAATTTTGTGATGTGCCTTATGGTATATGTGGATGCGGAGAGGAGAGTCTCGTTAAACTGGTAATAGCTCTCAAAGACAAAATCGAACCAGAGACTGTCCCGGGACTGGTTTGGATGGAGAATGGGAACTATCGAAGCAACGCGATATTGTCGGTTCCCCTCGAAAAAATAGATTTAGCCCCCAGGCCCCTGATTGACAATAGATATTATTTCGAAAACGGCGGGCAGGTTGGGTTCGAAACAAAACGTGGTTGTTCCTTGAATTGCGTCTATTGTCCGGAACCGCTTATAAGGGGTAAAGATGTAAGAGTGCGCAATCCACTAAATGTTGTGGAAGAATTAACCAATCTTTATAACCGTGGGATCGATGTTTTTCATACGTGTGACAGCGAGTTTAATTGTCCCTATTCCCATGCTGTTCTGGTATCCAAAGCCATCATTGAGTCAGGACTGGGAAGTAAAATTAAATGGTATGCATACTGTTCTCCCGAGTATTTTACCGAAGAGTTGGCACATTTGATGCGTCAAGCCGGATGTGTCGGAATTGATTTTGGTGCCGACCATGGGGATGATAAAATGCTGCGCCGGCTAGGCCATGGTTATACATCAGATGATTTGATACGAATTCGAAAAATTTGCCTTAAACATAATATAACTTGCATGTTCGATTTGCTCCTTGGATCTCCGGGTGAAACAAAAGAATCCATTGAAACAACGATTATTCTAATGAAAAAGATCAGGCCGGATCGCGTGGGCATCAGTCTAGGGGTAAGGCTTTATCCAATTACGCGGCTGGGGCGAAAAATCATAGAAGCGTCAAAAGGAACCTTGTCTGAAAATCCTAGTCTTTTTGGGGATCTGGAAGATAATGAATCTCTGTTTCGACCTACTTATTACTGTGATGCGAGTTTGGGTGAAGATGTTGAAAATTGGTTACATGGTATAGTTGGTGATGATCCGAGATTTCTTCTCGGGCGGCGGACCGATGCGAATCTAAATTACAATTATAATGATAATCCAGAACTGATTGAGGCGATTAAACAAGGGCACCGTGGCGCATATTGGGATATTCTCCGCCGGGTATCGGAGGGAATTCCTCCGAATTTACTAATTTAAGGAAAGTTTCGGTACTGAATGCTGCCGTTATTATGCCATTGGTCGAATTTGCGCCTGAGAAAACGCTTAATATGAAAACGGGTAGGGGGGAAAAGCAAAATAACATAAGGTATCGGGGACATCCATTGGAATATTGATTGACAACTGATACGTGGATGGGGGTGGGCCACGCAAAGTATTTGACATTATAGAAGAAAAGGTCATAATTATGATAATATAGGATTTAGGATAGTTTTTTTGGTGGTTTTATCCCCTGTAAATAGCGCTTTAAAAGCTGAAAATACCTGTTTTATTAACGTTGAACCATAAATTTTATTTAGTAGCGCGGCCCGACCCCGATTGGGATTGAGGTGAAAAGTTGTCCTGAATTCCGCAATGCACATGGGCGTCAATGATCATGGGTATTAATTCCTTAATTACTTTTCCCCGATTTCCTCAAGCCTTTTCGAAAGGATTTATTTCTAAACCATTTATTAAAATGACAACCTGATCCTGTCTATCGGTTGTCAGTACAATGTTAGCTTCACTCTTTCCGGCCAGTTCGGGGTATGTGCTCCTTAAATTGCTTAAGTTCGAATTCTTCAGGACAGTTTTTATAACATCTATTATTTTTTCAATTTGTTCCTGGTTGCTACCAGATTTAAAATACTGTGACAGGCTTCGGTTATAAAGCCGCTTTAACTCGGTTTCGACGCAATGCTTCTTTAAGTTAAGTTTAATCTTCATGGCATATATTTAAACTTATCAAATTCCAGAGTCAATTTAATAAGTAAGAAGATGTGTGGACTCCCTCATATCCTAAGAATTGCTGAATCCAGGAAACGATCATGACTATGACCAAGCGGATACTTCTATGTATTGGAATTTTGCTGGTGGATCTGGCTGTATTTGCTCTACCGCTGACAGCGTTGTTTCTGATATATATCTTGATCGTAAACCCTCCCTGGTTCAGGGACTTTTTGAATCGTCTCGACGAACCCGGCGGTACCGATCAAATAGGATAGATGGTGACACCCTATAAAAGAATCATGCCACAGTTTGTCCTCTAAAAACAACAGGATCAGGTCTTCATTCTTGACAGATCGAGCAAAACAAAGGGGTCAGGTAACAGTTAAATAGTATTAGAATCGAATGTAAAAATCTTCATAATAATATTTGGCGAGTAGGGAATTGAAAGTGCTTGATTAACACCCAGATATCCCTTGACCGTTTGACAAAAATTATTTATCCATTTCTTTCAATTTGGCGAATATTTTTTATTGCATTCGATAACGGTTTTTATTTTCGAGTGCAAATTTTCTCAAGTCTCCACTAAAGCCGGTTAAGCTGTATAGTTAAGCGTCAAATCCAAAAAGGGAGAATACCAAAATGCC
>JAUVVL010000032.1 GCA_030604635.1 Desulfobacteraceae bacterium | reverse complement strand
AGTACATGTATTCATAAATACGATCACGTATTTATAACTTGGTTTATTCATTCTATGTATGCAAAAGTGTAAAGTGCCTAACCTGTCGAGAGCTTGTCGAGAGCCTCAAAGCCGAACGGCCTCTGGTCGAACGAAGTGATCTAAAGTGCCTAAAGTTAAGGTATTCTGCCATTTTGTTCAAAAACAAAACGTGCTTTAAACATCGCTAAGTTATTTGGCCGAAACAACTGGATCTACATCTATAATTGGCTCGCCGAAGGCGTACCACAACTTTAGGCACTTTAGGCACTTCTATTAACTACCAGGGCATGGCAGAGCCAAATTTCTCTGACCTGGCCCAGAGGACCAGGTTTTTTACGACCAAATAAATGATCCGTATAAACGACATAATTGACAAGATCACCGAGTACAATCAGGATGGTGATCTGGATATCATAGATCGTGCCTATATTTACTCGGCCAAAGTCCACGAGGGACAGGTGCGCCTGTCCGGTGAACCGTACCTGTCTCATCCCCTTGAAGTGGCCAGCATTCTCGCTGACATGAAACTCGATGTTGTCAGCATTGCGGCCGGCCTCTTGCATGATGTGATCGAAGATACTCATGCGACTCCTGAAGAGATAAATGAGATGTTCGGCAAGGAAATCACGCACATTGTCTCCGGGGTGACCAAGTTGAGCTCTCTCCCCTTTAGCAGCAGTTCTCAGGCGCGTCAGGCTGAGAGCATCAGAAAGATGATCCTTGCCATGGCGGACGATATCCGGGTCATACTGATCAAGCTGGCGGACCGGCTTCACAATATGAGGACATTAAAGTTTCACTCGGATCGCAAAAGGGAGAAAATCGCCCAGGAGACCCTTGATATCTATGCGCCTATTGCCGGTCGTCTCGGTATTTACTGGATAAAAAGGGAGCTCGAAGACAATTCATTTATGCATCTCCAGCCTGAAGAATATTCTAAAATAACAACCTTTATCAACAAGGACAGGGATGAGCGCAAAAAATATATAGAAACCGTTAAAACCTTCATCAAGAAAAAGATGGATGAACACAATCTGAAATGCGAGGTTCTGGGCAGGTACAAGTATTATCACAGCATCTATCAGAAAATGATCTCCCAGAACCTTGAATTTGAAGAAGTATACGATATTATTGCATACAGGATAATTCTCGACACAATACCCCAGTGTTATGAAGCTCTAGGGCTGATCCATTCCCTGTGGAAGCCGGTTCCCAAAAAGTTCAAGGATTATATCAGTGTCCCAAAGCCCAACATGTACCAGTCCCTCCATACAACCGTTATCGGACCTTTTGGTGAGCGTATAGAAATGCAGATTCGGACCTATGAGATGGATAAGGTTGCCCAATCCGGTATCGCTGCACACTGGAGCTACAAGGAAGGTCATCGCTTCGATGAGAAGATGAGCAAAACATACGCCTGGATTCAGAGCCTGGTCGAAAACCAGGAAAATATCAGGGACCCGGATGAATTTCTGGAAAATGTCCGAATAGATCTCTTTCCTGACGAAGTCTACGTTTTTTCCCCTCGCGGAGATATAAAAACCGTCCCCAAAGGCGCCACCCCTGTTGATTTTGCCTACATAATTCATACAGAGGTGGGAAATCAGTGTGCCGGAGCCAAAGTAAACGGCCGGATTGTCCCGCTGCAATACGAATTGAAAACCGGAGACACTGTTGAAATTATCACATCAAAAAAACAACACCCGAGCAAGGATTGGCTGAATTTTGTCAAGACGGTCAAGGCCCGTTCCAGAATAAGACAGTGGATCAAGATGCAGGAAAAAGAACGGAGCATCACCCTTGGCCGGGAGATGTGCGAAAAGGCTTTTCGCAAGTACCGCCTCAATTTTCATACGCTTTTGAAATCTGAAGAGATGGAGAACGTGGTGGAGCATTTCGGCTTTAAAAATGTCGATGATTTGATTGCAAGTGTTGGTTACGGTAAAATTACCCCTCTACAGATTATACGGAAGGTTGCTCCGAAACCCGAACTAGAAAAAGAGCACGATTCGATCTTTAACAAAATAATCGGACGAGTACGGAAGAAGAAGCCAAAGACGGGTGTGCTTGTAAAGGGTGTTGATGACATCCTTATCAAGTTTGGCAAATGCTGCCAGCCGGTTCCCGGAGATCCAATCACGGGTTATATCACAAGAGGTTTCGGTGTTACCGTTCACCGGACCCGTTGTGTCAATGCCTTGAAAATGAGTCCCGAACGACAAATCGACGTGGAGTGGAATGTTGATGTTGAGGAGACGTATCCCGTTAAAATCCAGGTGCTTTCATTCGACCGTGTCGGATTGCTTGCTGATATTGCCTCCAATATCAGCAAGAACGGCGCAAATATTTTAAGCGCAAATTCGGAAACCCGGGGGAGCAAAATCGTCGACAGTTATTTTACAATAGCTGTTGAGGACACCGAACATTTAAACAGGATTCTCTCGGCCATCAGGAAGGTAAAGCATATTCAGGAAGTAAGGAGAATAGACGGTTAACCCGTATTTCTCATCCCGCTTGAAACGGGATTGATTAGAAATTCGGGCTAAGGCGCCTTGACAACATAACCCGATTTTAAGCAGTTAGTGCAGACCGCCATCCTTTTGACCCTGCCGCCATATAACGCTCGCACCTTTTGCAGGTTTGGATTGAAACGACGTTTTGTTACATTGTGGGAGTGACTCACATTACTACCGACAAGCGGTTTTTTCCCACATATTTCACACATTCTGGACACGATTTTTTCTCCTTATTAAATTAGAACTTTTTTTAGGTTACACCTTATTAGAAAGGGAGTAAAGTATTTTTTGTGATCTCTATTGAGAGTTCTTTTCTTCCTTCTGTTTTGCTAACATTTCTTCACATAGGGTAATATAATGCAAAGCCTTTTGGTGAACCCCGACATCAGGATAATTGGAAAGGACCAACTTGAAACGATGTAGGGCTGCTTTGTAATGTTTACTCTTGTAATAAAAAAGTCCTACATATAATTCATGTCCTGCAAGACTTTCCAGGCATTTTTTAATGTGTTCTTCGGCTTTGTTTGAATATGAATTCTCCGGAAACTGATTTTTAAGACGCTTGAAAGTGTCAAGAGCCTTTTGAGCCGGGGTCTGATCCCTGTCGACGGTATCTATCTGGTCGAAATAACAGCGCCCGATCTGATAGATGACATACGGAATGGCCTCATTACGGGGATGAAGACTTTCAAACTCTTCATATGCGAAGATAGCATCTTCATATTCCTTTAAACTGTAATGAGCTTCGGCAATTTTCAGTTCCGCAAGGATCGCAAACTTACTGAAAGGATACCAGTCCTTAAGCTTCTCAAAGGATTCTATCGATGCCCTGAATCTCTCCTTTTTGAATTGATCCATTCCATCATTTGCAAGCTCCTCTGCTGACTTTTCTTCTTTGATCCCGGACCCAGCACAGCCCGAAAGTATTAGCAATGAAATGAGGCCTAAGAATAAGATATTTTTCATCTTCTTTTATTTTCGATGTAGTGCTCTGCTGAAAAAGCTGCGATGGCGGCGTCCCCGACTGCGGTTGCAATCTGGCGTAAAGGGGTGTTCCTCACATCACCGACGGCAAATACTCCAGGCACCGACGTCTCCATATTTAAATCAGCAACAATAAAGCCTTGTTCATCGAGTTTGACAGCATCTTTCAGGAATTGGGTGTTGGGAAGTATACCAACCCATATAAAGCATCCATCAACGGGAAGTTCTGTTATATCTCCTGTTTTAACATTCTTTACGGAAATGTTTTCAACATGGGACAAACCGTTAATACCGGTTATTACAGAATTCCAAATAAATTCTATTTTATCATTGGCCAAAGCACGTTCCTGAAGAATCGCTCCTGCCCGGAGCCGATCCCTCCGATGAATAAGGTAGACCTTTTTTGCAAATTTTGTCAGAAATATACTTTCCTGAACAGCAGTATCACCGCCACCAACTGTAGCAACAACACGGTCCTTAAAAAACGGGCCGTCACAGGTAGCGCAGGAGGAAACACCTTTGCCAAAAAAAGTGTCTTCACCTGGAACGCCCAGCTTTTTGGGGGAAGCACCGGTAGCTATAATGATTGTGTGAGTCGTAATGGTTCTGTCGTTCAGGGTGATCTTTTTGACCGGATCAGACAAATCTATTGAAATTACTTCGTTGTTTTCGATATTCAGGTCAAACCTTTTGGCCTGCTCGGTCATCTTTTGGACCAGGTCGGGACCGCTGATTCCTTCCGGGAAGCCGGGATAGTTTTCGATCCAGTCGGAAATAATGACCTGCCCGCCGGGCACGATCTCTTCAATCAGTATTACATTTAACCTGGCGCGGGCCGCATAAAGACCGGCGGTGAGCCCGGCAGGACCACCGCCGATAATGACAAGGTCGTAATTAATGTTTTTCATTACAAGCTTCCAGTTAAACTTTGTTTATCATTTCCTCGAGTTTTGATTTGGCAACGATACCGACAACCTTATCAAGAACTTTTCCTTCATTGAAGAAGATAAGTGTGGGGATAGACTTTATCCCGAATTTACCCGGTGTGATCGGATTGTCATCAACATTGCATTTCGTAAATTTAATTTTGTTGCCAAAAGCATCGGCAAGCTCTTCGACGATTGGCGCTATTGCCCTGCAAGGTCCACACCATGGGGCCCAGAAATCGACCAGCACCGGTTTTTCAGACTGCAACACTTCGGCATCAAAACTGCTGTCATCTATTTCCATAATATCTTTTGCCATAACAGTATTTCCTTCCATTATTGTATTATTTTAGCTTTATGAAACAACAAGGCCAAAAAGTGTTCGGGTGATCCGGTTTTTAAGCGGGTCACTGTCTGAGTGCGATATTTTTTTTCAAAGGGCTAAATTGATACCCATTATTAAGGTTGACGATTTCGTAAAAAGTCAAAACTTCCTGCCCGCCGGCCGGCAGGCGGGGCTGAATTATTCAATTTTACGCATTCATAATGTTTTTAAATAATTCGCAATTCCTGAATCCCTAAATTCCTGAATCCATGTAAAAAGGACTTTTTACGAAGCCATCAAGGTTTAATATTAAGTTGAACTATAGTAATGTGCGTTCGTATTGTCAACCTTAGAAAACATTCAAAACATCATCTTTTGACCAATTTTTTTACAGAAAATTGATAAGCCCTGTACTAATCGAAGTTCCCAATTTGAATACTATATTCCCTTAAACGATCCCGTCTCTTTACGTAGTCAGGAATGATTGTCCCAACCTTTTCCCAAAATTTATCGGAGTGATTTGGATAAATAAGATGGCAAAGTTCGTGGACGACCACATAATCCAACACAGTCACAATTGCGAGCGAAACAAAGTTGGTTCATGTTTTAGCGAATATAGAAAATTTACAGATTTGTGTCAATGTTGAATCATCTCTCATGCATAGTTTATAAGAATTACAACTGATTGACACCGCAAGCCGGTTCTGCTACCTAGCTCCTATTGCTCACCAATTGAAGAGGCGCTACCTTGACGCAGCATATACCCCGCAGTAATCTGTCTGTTGCAAAAATCAAAGGTATTGAAATCGCCTATGAAACCTTCGGAAATCCCATCGCATCCCCATTACTGCTGATCATGGGCCTTGGTAATCAAATGGTCTTCTGGGATGAAGAGTTTTGCAGGCAACTTGCCGTCCGTGGTTACCGGGTCATCCGCTTTGATAACCGTGACTGCGGTTTATCGACCTGGTTAGACGATGCAGGTGTTCCGGACATCTCCGCTATGAAAAATCTGATAGAGCAAAGAAAAACGGCGCCGGCCCCGTATTCGCTGCGTGACATGGCTGACGATGCAGTAGGATTGTTAAGCGCCTTAAAAATCGAATCAGCGCATATTGTAGGACGTTCTATGGGCAGCATGATCGGTCAGATGATGGCCATACACCACCCTGAGCGAATAAAGACATTAACATCCATGATGTCTTCGACAGGCGATCGCGGGCTTCCCCCTCCGAAACCGGACGTTCTGTCGATTCTGCTTGAACCCGAACCAACAGACCGGGAAGGCTTTGTTGACCATTCAGTCCGGATTTTTAAAGTGCTCGGCGGTTCCGGATTTCAGTTTGATGAGACCCGTGTTCGGGAGTGGTCCCATGAGTCTTACAATCGCGGGCTTAACCCTGAAGGTGTTACGCGCCAGTTTGCCGCCATCATCTCAACAGGCAGCAGGAAGGAAGCTCTAAAATCCGTCACCGTACCGACCTTAGTCATTCACGGCGATGCTGATCCACTTGTACCTGTCGAATGTGGGATCGATACAGCCAATACAATCCCCGGAGCTAAACTGCTTATTATCAAAGGTTTGGGGCATACGCTGGCTCAAGCAGCATATCCGCAAATAATCGATGCTATCTCCCGCCACGCGACATATTCGGGTTAAGCACTCTTGTGACATAAGAAGAACATGATGAGTGACAACTACGCAAAGATTGTTAAGGATAATCTTGTAAGACTCTACCGAAATCTCCCGGAGGATCTGGAACGGGCTCTACCCGCCGACCAGAGCGGGGGTCGCTTTGTGTTTGAAGCATTTGGCGAAAGATGTGAGATTCAACCTGACGGTATTTTCCTTGGAGATGTACCACAGACCGAAGTAATCGGGATTCTAATCTCCCTGTATGCTCTCCACGCCCGTGCCGAATCCATCATGCTGGAGCCGTTTAAAGCCTTCAAGGATCTTCCCAACAGCATGCCTTATGCCGGGGCTTTTGTCACCCATACCCAGCAAATTCTTGTGCCTTATGTAGAAAGCATTATAAAAGCCGGAAATCGGATCATGGAACAGCTCCGGGGGCAGAAGGCTCCTGCGTCTGTAGAAGGGGATTATTCCTTTGTGGTTTATCCGTTACCCAAAATAGCCCTGTGCTATATTTTCTACGAAGCTGATGATGATTTCCCGGCCTCGGTCACCTGCCTCTATTCGAACAACGCCCTGTTGTTTTCGCCCATCGACGCTCTGGCAGACGTGGGGGAATATACCTCTAAAAAGATACTGGCCTTAATTTCTCATGAAGAATTTATCTAAATAGAGTATTTCCTTTTAAACTTGATTGTGACGTAAAAAGTCTTTTGGGAGCGACTTTGAGAATTTTTGGAAAAAGATTCATGAAAGGCTGAACGTTAAAAATTGCAAGCTGTTTGAAGGCGATAGCCCGAGTTTTTGCAATTTAGTGAAGCGGTTCATGAATCCCAAAAATGCTCACGGAGCGAGCAAATGAACTTTTTACGAAACAACTAAACGTAGCTTGCAAAAGTGAAGCTCCCCGCCCTAAAGGGCGGGGGTTCTGCCCCACGGCAGTGCTTCGCGGCGGGGAGCAGACCGGTAAACATTGATGCCGCAACTTTTGAACGTTACTAATTTTTCAAAAAATCTTTTGCTGGATAAAAACGGCTCAATTTTAAAATCAGGCGGTGGATTCAGACCATGTTTTATGTTGACATACAGACCATATTATGTAAATTTCGATGTAAGTTCGGTGAGATAATCAAGAATCTTTATATATGATCAAGGAATTATTAAGTAGCTCATTTTATGAAAACTGAAGGAAAAATTTCACCGGTCGCCCGATTAAAGTATGCCAATGGCGACTTGATCATCAAAGAGGGCGACTTCGGACTCTCCATCTATGAAATCATAAGCGGTAAAGTCGGAATCTTTGTCGATTCAAGCGGCACGGAAATCCAGGTCGCCACCCTGGGCCCTGGCATGATTATCGGTGAAATGAGTTTTCTTGCCGGAACCTCAAGTCCGCGTTCCGCATCAGCCAGAGCACTTGAGAACTGTACTCTGGAAGCGTGGCATCCCAATATGCTTACAACTGCTTATAAGCAGATGCCGACCATTCTTAGACTCATTACGGGTAATTCATTGAAAAGCCTGGTACGGGTGAATGAGATGGTATCCGGTTTTAGCTTAAAAAAAATACGGGCCGAGGCTGAACATGTTCAGGGCTCGTCAGACCCGTGGGCATCCAAGCGCAAGTTCTACCGGAAAGAGATTGACAAGGAATGTGTATATCGACCTGTTAACAGCCCTAAGAATCTCAAACTGTTTGGCCGAATCAATGACATCAGCAGAGGAGGATTGCAAATGGTCGCCAAGACATCAAACTCACTCGATTACTCCCATGTTCCTGGCGACGAATTTTTCATAAGTGCGCAGTTCAAAGAAAGACAGAAAGTGAATATGACTGCTAAAATTATTAAGCTGCAAAAGGGTGAAAAATCTGGAACCATTAGCATGGGAATGACCTTTACCCATATGACCCATGAAGATCAGAAAAGGTTGGGTTTCTTTTTAATGCCGTAACTGAAGGCCTCATCCATGACAATAAATCCGCAAGTATACAGCATTGTGGTGAGCGAAGAAAGCTTCCCGGACAAGTCCGTTATTATTAAGGAAGGCAGCGGTGGTGACTGGATATACGTTATTCTGGAAGGCCGGGTCAAGATAAAAAAACAGACTTCCAAAGGCATGCTGACCATTGAAACATTGACTGAAGGAGATTTTATTGGAGAAACTGAGTTGCTAAAACAGTCTAACGTGCCCCGATTCACATCGGCCATCGCTGACGGACCGGTTTTGGTCGGCACCCTCGACACCGAACAATTGAAAAGGGATTGGGAAGCTCAGCCCCTGAGGTTAAAAAAACTCATCTCGAGTCTGATGCAAAACCTCGAAGATGCGATAAAAAATTTCGTTGACCTGGCTGAAGCGTCAAAATAGCGGTAACCGGCTCAAAGTTAGATTCCCTGGCGAAAGTTAAAAATTATTTCTACGTCTGATTTTTTGTTAATTTTGTTGTTAGATGTTCATGAGATGAATTCATATCTTTCATTTTGACAAATTTGATAGACTCTTAAAAAGTATTTCGCGAACGACATTGAGCATTCCGCCGATAATGTGTTTCTCCCTGATTTCTCATCCCGCTTCAAGCGGGATTCATTTTTTAAGACGTAACTTCTCAATAAGTTCTGGAGTATTAGATGATAAAGTGGGCTCCAACAATTTGTTGAGAAGTTACTTTAAGTGAAGCTCCCCGCCCTAAAGGGCCGGGGGTTCTGCCTTACGGCAGTGCTTCGCGGCGGGGAGCAGACCGGTCAACTTAACTGATTAATATCTTAACATTTATTTATTTTATTAAAAACCGAGACATATTATTCATAAGAAATTCGGTTTAGCTTATGTTGACAATTAATTATTGCTGTTCTATTTTTTCACACTTGCTAATCCGAGCGTTTTGATTTAGACATGGAGCGGGTTGCCCGAGGCAAATTGCAGCCGGACGGTGATGGTTCTTGGCGAAACGCAGGACAGCGTCCCGTGCTGTCTGAGGCACCGCTGAAAGCGGGGCCGAGTTAACGGGACGCCAGTAGTGAGCCTTAGAACCATCCTGCACGGATGCGCCTGCCGAGGGCAATCTGAGCATGTCCACTTTATTATGCTCGCCTTAGTAACTGTTACCTGACCCCTTTGTTTTGCTCAATCTGTCAAGAATGAAGATTTATCCCGTGAAATTCACGAAGTGACGGCAAGGCCGATTTCACATGGACGCGACCCCGCGCGTTGTTTTTCAGATTAGAAGTTTACTTTGAATTTGCACTCGTTCGATGGAAGTTCTAATTTAAAATGACACCTCAAACAGCCAGCTCTTTTATATTTTATCACCAGTGGGCTCCAGAATTTATTGAGAAGCTACTTAGGTAACGCATAAGTTGTTGATTTGCGGATGTAATCTTTAGCTTTCGGTGTGCAAAATTGAAGATTGGCGCTATTTAAAAGTAAGTCATAATCAGTATCAATCCAGGAGTCTTATTAAATTGATTGACTACCGAGAATTTATTTGATTCAGTCATTTTTCATATAAATTTTTCCATTTTCAACTTATTTTATCTGAGCATTTGGGGCAAAGAAGAGTCGTCTTAATAAAATTATTTATGAGTCATGCAAAAACTATCAAATGAAGAGGAGCTTGACACATGATTAAGGAGGTCACCGCGCAGGAGCTTAACACCGATCGCTTTATCAATGAGAAAATCAAAGAGATCAAGGGCGCCGTTGGGGACGGAATGGCGATCAACGCACTCTCGGGAGGTGTCGATTCGTCTACTGTTACGATGCTCGGTCATCGAGCCCTGGGGAATCGCCTTAAGACCGTCTTCATCGAAAACGGCCTCATGCGCGAGGGAGAGCCCGAACAGGTCGCTGATTTTTTCCGAAAGCTCGGAGTTACGGTCGAAGTGGTCGATGCGCGCAAAGAGTTCTACTCGGTGCTCAAGGGTATCACCGACCCGGAAGAGAAGCGGGAGGCTATTACCCAGGCCTTCTACCAAAACGTATTCGGACGCATCGTCAAGGAAAGCGGAGCAAAGTACCTTCTCCAGGGAACTATCCTAACCGATGTCGACGAAACCGTCGCAGGGATCAAGCGGCAGCACAATGTTTTCGAACAGCTCGGGATCGACCCTCAGGAGGCTTTCGGCTACCGCATCATCGAACCGCTTATTCAGCTTCGCAAGGACGGCGTTAGAAAGGTTGGCAAGGCGCTCGGGTTTCCGGCAGAGCTATTCGAGCGCATCCCGTTTCCGGGGCCGGCGCTCTCGGCACGCGTGATAGGGGAAGTAACCCGGGAACGCATCGAGACGGTCCGCAAGGCAACCGTCGTTGTTGAGCGGTTGCTCAAGGACACCGGTGCATTCCAGTACCTGGCGATCCTTCATGAAGACCGTGTAACCGGCATGCGCGACGGCAAGCGTGATTTCGGTCAGCAGATCGAGGTACGCTGCTGGGAAAGCGTCGACGCGCGGATCGCAACACCGACACGGCTCTCGTTCGAAATCCTTGAGAAACTCGCAAGCGAGATTATCCGTGAGGTGCCCGGCATCGTCAGCGTTACGTACAATATAGCGCCGAAGCCCCCATCAACGATCGAAGCGGTCTGATGAAAGTTGAGGGCACAGAGTCAGAAAATAATACGTATCGTACCATTGAACCGGGACGTCCACAAAAATATAAATTACTTTCTGAAATCACTTTAGCAGTGTGGTTTGAACCCCTTTTATTGTAAATGGAGGGAAGCATATGAGCGACTATCTGATCGTGGTTGTCAATCGCGCCTGCGCACGTTTTTTCACCCTCGAACCGGTTGAGTTTCCCGAGTTGGAATCCGGTCCCAGGTTGATGACCCGCGCAGAAATCGAAAACTCGGAAATCAAAGATGTCCAGGAGATGTACACGGACTCCAAGACCGGCCGGGGCGCAGCACCTCAGAGTGGAAGCGTCCACGGCTATGTAGACAAACGGGATCAGCACCTGGATGAATTGAGACGACGTTTCGCCGTCAGGGTCCTCGAACGCATCCAGAAGCTTGCCAGGGCCGAACGGGCGAGCACAGTCATACTGGCGACATCGGCACGGATGCGCCGATTTTTGTATCCCAATCTGGGCACCCTGACCCGGCAAGGGTGCCGGGTCCACAAACTTTCAAAGAACATTATCAATTTCTCACCGCAGAAAATTCATGAATATCTGTCTGATGACGGATTGATCCCCAAGCAAAAAAAACTTAAAAAATATAAATAACTGAGGGGTCGGGGAGTTAAACAGCACACGACTTTACATCTGATCACCCATTACGCTTAATTGAGGATAACTTTTCGATAAAACTCCCCGACACCTCAAATAACTTTCTTTGAAGTATAATTGGCGACCCCATACGTGCCAATGACATGCATTCTGATATACTAAGGCGAGCATAATAAAGTGAACATGTCTCAGATTGCCCTCGGCAGGCGCATCCGTGCGGAGAAACAAAAAAGCATGATTAAACTATTCAAAAAGAATGAAATTAAATATGTTGATCCATTAAGAGATTATGAAGAATAATCAAGGTAAAGCTTGGCATTTTCGCTGTTGGGTGCCACCGATTGTGCTTGAGCCGATTTCAGGGTCATCCTACTGAATTAACCCAGAATGGTATCTCCGATGGTCTGCCCGTGGAAATCCAAGGATGCCTGCTTTCGAGATCTTTCAGCCGACTTTTCAAATAGTCTACCCGTGACTTCAGCTCTCGGTTTTGCGAGTCCGACCGAAGATCAGCTTCAGCATCGCGCAAGCGAACCCGAAGGTCAAGATACTCTCTTTCGATATACTGAACGCTCCTGCGATAGTTCCAAAGCCTCTCAAACAGTTCAGTTTCATCCGGAATTATTGGTATACACATCAGCTTCTATCCTCCAAGTAATAGTGAAGCTCCCCGCCCAAAAGGGCGGGGGTTCTGCCTCCCGGCAGTGCTTCGCGGCGGGGAGCAGACCGGTCAATTACCACCCCTAAAAGGGGCAGCTTGAACCTAACCCTGAAAAGGAATATCCTTGCAGGGTAAAAAACTTTAAGTATCATAAGCAATCACAATTGTCTATCATCCTCGACTTTTGCTCAATTAGGGTATTAGGGGTATTTTATCTCAAAATGAAACTATCATAATTGTCCATGAAAATCCATCATTACCGGTAATCTCCAAGAAATCCCTTGCACCCCTTTAAAAAATCTATTTTTGATGTTATGTTATTGTTTTACAGTCATTACCACAGATGAATAAAAACAAGGAGCTTGAGATGCCTACAGGTGTATGGATATTCTGTACGATTATCGCCGGATTCACGATTTGGGCTCTGATGGATACGATTAAAAGAATCAGGTGGAACATTAGAAAGAACAGAGAGCTGGGATTGAACTGGTGGAAAGGACAGCAGGCAAGAAAAAATATGGATAAGGCTCCCAAAGAATGACAGACGAGAGGGAATAAAGCAGAGGGGTCAGAAAATAATTCCTATCCAAATATCAAAGTGACTTTAAGTGAACTTTTTAACATATTAGATCTAAACAAAAATGGTGAACTTTCTAGATCAGAGCTACATGAATCAACCCGGCTTATGGGATGGCACTGGCATGAAGCACCTATTTTAGCTGTCCTTGATCTCCTTGCAGTACTAAAACCTATCTCCAAGAATAACTTCATAGCTTATATGACTCAAATTATTGAAGACCCCCATGGCCCGTTTGGCAAAGTGCTTCTAAATTCACCACATTTTTTATCCTCAACTGCTTCAAAAAGAACTATAATTTCAAAAGAAAAAATATCAGATGTTCATAAAATGAATAAAAAACAGCATGGGTTTAAATTAAATGACAAAACATGTAATGATATAATTTCGCTTTTAAAACATACAGCCAATCTTGATGTTGCAAATAACTACCAGGATTTTCTGAAAAATCTGGATACTGATAAGCTTAAAATTCCGACTGATAATGCAGCATTGTTGATAATCGATCCTCAACGATCATTTACAAGGGGAGTTTGGATGAAATCAATAGGTTCTAAAGCCGAACTTGAAATTAAACCTATTCAATTGGCATTCGAGAAATGTGCTCAATTTTTAAATAAAAACTACAGGTTAATTGAAACGATGTTTACGAGATGCCCGTTTCCACCCTGTAGCTATGATTGGGACGATGCATTCACCGGAATAATCGATACGAAACAGCTTTACTTCATTAAGCCTGGAAACAGTGTATTGTTCCCAAACACAAATGGTTTCCGCGAGTGGGTTGAAAGTTTTATCAATGATGGCAAGAAAATATTAGTGATAGCAGGCTGTACTTTAAATAGCTGCGTCCGCGTATCTTCAATTGAAACACAAAAACATTTTAAAGAGAGCAAGCTTCAAGTTGTTGTGGATTTAAGTTTATCCGGGGCGCGTGCAAGCAGATTCCTACAGTCTTCGTTATATGGTGGATTGTCTGCTGTTGAATCTGCTGTTCGTGAAATGATAGGTGCAGGGGTAAGGGTAACTCAAAGTGTCCAGTGGAAATAAAAAAGAGGAAATTGGGGACTTCCGGGAAGCTTGTAATGCCCTTGAATAAAGGGGATGGATGATCATAGATCAGGAGGCCATAGAATGCTCGACATCGTAAAGCGTTTTTTTAGCAAAGCTACAGCGGATAATTCCAACGCTGCAAACCAGAATACAGCGCACGATCCACGCGTTGCTACCTGCGCCCTCTTTGTGGAGATGGCGCGCATAGACGAAACATTTACCAAAGCGGAGATGGAAACCATTATTTCGATTCTAAAAGAGAAATACGGATTATCCCGTGAACATGCCGACGCACTGATTGAAGTGGCCGATAAAGAACTGGATGAAAGCGTTGACCTCTGGCAGTTTGCCAGGTTGATCAATGAGAATTATTCAACAGACGAAAAAATTGAGATCGTTGAAACCCTTTGGCAGATTGTTTATGTTGATGGGAAGATGGACCAGTACGAACACTACCTGATGAACAAGCTTAAAAACTTACTGCGTCTTACCCACGGCCAGTTGATCGATGCGAAATTAAAAGTGAAACATTCGAGTTGAAAGATATAGTTAAGCAGAGTAGTTGGAAAAAATGTAGTGATAATATACTTTTATCTTATATTAATTTCTTTTGGTGGATTCTTTATTCTTTGGGATAAGATGTTTCCAGACTCAGCAGCTTGGGCCCCTGTTTTATGATGAATTCATTCTCAACAGTTTCCCAAATCCAGCCTGAAAGACCATAACCTCCCACAGGTTTCGACACAAAAGCGCTTACCCAGATCTCTGACTGGGGTTGATTCACGCCCGCGGTGCCGAAGCGTCCATAAGTTATTTCAGTCACACGGTGGCAGTAGGGTTCACCTGTCAGCTTTTCTGCGAAGTCTGCGGCGGTTTCATCTCCGTAAATTGAAACTCTCAGGCCGTAGCGACTATCTTGGGCCAAGTGTAGGGCCTCTTCGGTCTCGTCAAAAGCACTGATAAACGTCACAGGCCCAAAGGTTTCATCCTGCATGCCCAGCATATCGTGGTGGGCGTTGATGACCACTGTAGGATAAACCAAGTTTCCTTCGATCCGTCCGCCAAGTGCAATCTGTGCGCCCCGTTGGACAGCATCATTTAATTGGTCCTTGATGGCTTCCACAGCCTTGGTACTGGTCAATGGCCCCATCTCTGTGGCGGGGTCTGAAGGATCACCAACTTTCACAGCCCGGCTAAAGTCGAGAAACAGTTCTAAAAAGTCGTCGTAGATAGTACGGTGCAGATACACGCGCTCCGGGGCCGTGCAGGTCTGTCCGGCATAAATGTATTTGGAGTAGGCAAGCTCACGGGCCGCTGCTTCCGTGTCAGCACCGGGCAGAACAATGAACGGGTCTTTCCCCGGCCCTTCAAAGACGAATTTCTTGCCATGCGCTTTAATTGCGTCAAGGTACTGACCGGCATAATCGTCGGAGCCGAACAGACATATGGCCGGTGTTGCCGGGTCAGTCATAGCTTTCTGGAGGAAAGTTCTGCCGTCGGAATAGTCGAAGCGGATGGTGTCGCCGAAGATGGGCCGGTAAAGAGATTCCGTAAGGCGGGAGATGCCAGAATCTCGTGAAGCGAACTTTACCCGTACCGGATTTCCCACCATGTATATCGAAACGATGGCAGTATTCAACCAGGCACTGCCGTTGTACGGCAGTACAAGAGCAACCGCTTGGCCGGACTCACAAACCGGTTGCCGTAAAGCAAAAGTCTGGGCCATGGTTTCGAAATCCTGCAGGTCGCTAAGAATTCCGTCTACTTCTATATTGCATTCACGGTAAGTAAATCCGGTGTCCTGCACCGCAACGTCGACCAGATTATCGCGATTTGCCCGTATGGCAGTGGTCAAAGCATGAACTTTTTCGAACCGGCTTTCAAACGCTTCCATAATTGTCCTCGTTAAATATAAATGAAAAGTTTAGAATCAAGACATCATAACTAATTGATAAAAGAAAATCAAGCCAATACGGCTAAAAGTATTGAAGAAGGGAAGAAGCTGAAGCTACTGTCCAGAAAATATATAGCAAGTTGAAAAGACTGGTCTTGACGATTTCCGAATTTACCAATTTAAGGAAAATTTCGGTACTGAATGCTGCCGTTATTATGCCATTGGTCGAATTTGCGCCTTAGAAAACGCTTAATATGAAAACGGGTAGGGGGGAAAAGCAGCAGCAGCCCTGCTGAGTCAGTGATGAAACCAGGGGTAAGTAGGACGATGCCGGCTACGAAAATAAGCAGGGCGTCCACCATTTCTTCGGCCGGTACAAGCCCCTGCTGAAGGCTCTGCCGGACCCGTAGCATGGTTTGCAATCCCTGCATGCGCGCCAGGGTGGCACCAACAAATCCGGTGAGGATAATGATCGCCACCGTATTGAAAGCACCCAGGAAGCCGCCCAGTTTGATAATCAAATAAATTTCGGCGACCGGAATAAGCGTGAACGCTAAAAACAGTTTGAAAAGCATAAAGGTTTCTTCCTTCATCGGTTTTGAAATTACTTTAATAATATGGACATTTAATAAGATGGGTATCTTTTTTGTGCCTGTCAAGACACAGATGGAAACCAGGACAGCTATAAATTTATGCGTTTTTAAAAAGTATCAATTCGGCCCCTTGAAAAAATTATCGCATTCAGATAATCTGGTTTTTAACGGCTCAACCACGCCGAAGGCGGATAAAACTCGTGCCCCACTTTAAAACCGGATCACCTGAATGCTTTTTGGCCTCGTTGTTCCATAAAGCTAAAATAATACAATAAAAATATTTATAGAACTTGCCGAAGTGAGATTTTAAATAAATGATACAGATACATTCAAAGTCCGACGAATTTCCTTTAGAGCATATCAAATTGCAAATAGACGATCCGGATCTGGATATTGCTACGGCCAGGGAGATGGCTAAGGCCAAAGCCAGAGAGCTTAACAAGGATGCCATGCTGCTGTCCTGGTATTGCAGGAAAACCGGGGAATATTCTCCCAAATTTGAGTGCGGTTACAAAAAGAAGCCGCCGTGGGTTATCTTTGCCGAGGCCAGAGGCGGAAATTTAACCATCGACATTAATGAAGGGGAGTATATTTTTATCTACCTCAAACTTTGATTAAATTATTATCCATCTATTTTTTATAATCCTTCACATTTGTTTAAAATCTCTAAATTTTGTGATATCTGATTAACACAGATCAAAGGTATCCCTTTACAAATAATCCGGGCTAATGCCAAAAAACAAGGAATAGATGATGTGCAAATTGAATCTTTTTAAAGAGGTTCTAAGAAACGAGGTATTCCCTGCATTAGGATGTACAGAGCCGATCGCGGTAGCATATGCTGCCAGCATAGCTGCTAAAGAAATCGAAGGCGGGATTAAAGAAATAAATATAACAGTCGACACCGGGGTGTATAAAAACGGTTTGGCTATAACGGTGCCCAATACCGGCGGGGAAAAAGGGAATCTAATTGCCGGTGTTCTCGGAGCACTAATCAAACAACCCGAATTGAAGATGGAGATTTTGAAGGGGACTAGAGAGGGTATGATAAGCCAGGCCAAAGCATTGATTCGGGCAAAAAAAGCAAAAATTACTTACGATGAATCCAAAACCGATCTATACATTGCCGTTTTTATTAGAACCGAAAAGGGTTCCGCCAGGGCTGTGATTGAAAATGGCCACACGAATCTTGTCCGCCTGGAAAAAAATGGTCGACCAATTTTCGAGAAAAAGAGAAATGAAATTACATTCACTGGCCAAGAATATAAACCGATACTTAAGAAAATGAAAATATCCGAGTTGATTGATTTGGCCGAGCATTTAGATGATGAGGATTATAACTACATCCAGCGCGGCATTGATATGAATCTGAAGATTTCCGAAGCAGGGCAAAAGCTGCAAAAGGTCGGTTATTATCTTTCCGATCTAGTGAAAAAGGGGTACTTTTTGGATGGTATTTTTTCCTCCAGCAAAATACTAACCGCCTCAGCTTCAGACGCCAGAATGGCAGGCCTGAACTTCCCGGCAATGTCGAGTGGCGGGAGCGGCAATCAGGGAATTGTCGCTATTTTAGTCCCTTATAATGTTGGAAAATATTTCAAAATCGAAGAAAAAAAGATTCTTCAAAGTATTGCTTTATCCCATTTGATAAACAGCTATATAAAGTGTTTTACCGGCGATTTATCACCCCTTTGTGGTTGCTCGATAGCGGCCGGTGTAGGCGCAGCTGTTGCGATTGTTTATCAGCAAAAAGGAAAAGATATGGAGAAGATTGCTTTAGCTGTCAATAACCTCGTAAGCGATCTTGGCGGAATGCTCTGTGACGGCGCTAAAGGGGGATGTGCTTTAAAAGTAGTCAGCTCCACGGATTCGGCCATCCGTTCGGCTTATATGGCTTTAAATAATCATGGCATTACCGAGTTGGAAGGTTTTGTTGGAAAAACGGCTGAAGAAACAATTTACTATTTAAGCAAAATTAGTAAAATTGGCATGGCAAATGTAGACGATACGATCCTGGAAATAATGATGGAAAAAAATTAAAGCAATTTCTGACAAACTCGTAAAAAGTCAACCTTAGAATCACCTAAAGACGTACTGCACGCGATTGAAGGGAACCGATCAACAAACTGCGTGGATTGAAACTCAGAACAGATACTTTCTCGAAAAATGCGAATTAGGGTTGACCGGTCTGCTCCCCGCCGCGAAGCACTGCCGCAAGGCAGAACCCCCGCCCTTTAGGGCGGGGAGCTTCATTTTTTATCTCAATTGCGTTAACCAATGCGCTCAATAAGGCTAACCAAAAGATGAAAAAAAATGAAAGGTCAGATTCTTAAAATATTAAGAGCTGAAAAGGCTGTTGTTTCTGGAGAGACGTTTAGTTCTCTTCTCGGGGTTTCAAGGGTTTCCGTCTGGAAGCATATCAAAAAGTTGCAGGAGTTTGGATACAATATTGAAGCAACACCCAAGGGATACCGGCTTATAAGCAGTCCCGACGTTCTTTATCCCTGGGAATTTGGGAATAGAGAGTCAAGAATACACTATTTTGATGAAGTTACATCAACAATGGACCTTGCCAGAAACCTTGCCAGGAACGATTGCCCCGATTTTACCGTTGTCATTGCGGGATGTCAGAAAAAAGGGCGGGGTCGTTTGAAAAGGGCTTGGCTTTCTTCAGAAGGGGGGCTCTATTTTACCATTGTGCTCCGGCCGCAAATACCTCCGGTTTTAAGTTCCAGGGTCAACTTTGCGGCATCGATGATTCTGGCCAGAACACTGCGCAGCATGTTCAATATTGATGCAATGATAAAGTGGCCCAACGACATCCTGGTAGGTGACATGAAGATTGCAGGAATTCTTTCTGAAATGGAGGCCGAAGCCGATATGATTACATTTATAAATATCGGACTGGGTATCAATGTGAATAACGATCCTGGCTCCAGCGAACCCATGGCGATTTCATTAAAAAAGATCCTTGGCAGGGAGATTCCGAGAAAACAGCTTTTAGATAAGTTTCTGGATGAATTTGAAAACCTGCTATATAATACATCATTGGATAATGTGATCTCTGAATGGAAGAGATATACTGTGACGCTAAACCGGCATGTCAGAATCGTCACAACCCATGATGTATCCGAAGGCGTTGCCATCGATGTGGACGAGAACGGAGCGCTGGT
>JAUVVL010000344.1 GCA_030604635.1 Desulfobacteraceae bacterium | reverse complement strand
TTGAATTTCGTATATCTGGTTACGGCGAGTGCGATGGCGGGCAGGTCCGCTGATTTTATATATAATTGGCAGAATTCCTTAACTTTAGTTCACTTCAAACTTTTGCGCCGTCTCTTCTGGCAGAGCCATTTATCTCTGACCTGGCCCAAAGGACCAGGTTTTCAAGGGCGAATAAAATAATAATATCATTTCGTGCTTTCAATATTTCGCCTGCCCCGTAGCTCCAGAAGATGGTACCGGGGTCGGTTCGGCAGATCGTACTGGGGTAGGCAGAACCTGTCGTACCGGGGTGTTTTCGTAATTTGAAACTTGAAAGGAATAGTATCTTGAAAAAAAAAGAAGGAATCAATGCCGCAGGATTAATAATTTATAATGTCCTGCGGCCTATGCTCACCAGATTTTTGCTCTGAGTTCAGCCCGGATTTCTTATCTATTATAAACAGATCCATTTGAATATGGATGCGTAGAAATATCGTTTTTACAACAGAAAAAAAGGAGCAAAATCATGAGTGAACGCGTAATTATTTTTGATACAACCTTAAGAGACGGCGAACAATCTCCCGGAGCCAGCATGAATGCCGGTGAAAAGATGCGCCTTGCCACACAGCTGGAAAAGCTTGGCGTGGATGTACTGGAGGCCGGTTTTCCCGCAGCATCCACGGGAGATTTTGAGGCTGTTTCCGATATAGCAGGAAAACTGAAACATACAGAAGTTGCAGCCCTGGCACGTACTTCAAAAGAAGATATTGACCGTGCCTGGAGCGCAATCAAGCATGCAGTCAAACCCAGAATCCATACATTTATCGCGACATCTGACCTCCACATGCATTACAAGCTGAACATGACAAAGGAAGAGGTTCTCAAAACCGCTGTGGAAGCGGTCAAATATGCCGCATCTTTTACCGACAATGTTGAGTTTTCAGCCGAGGATGCATCCCGGAGTGATCGGGATTTTTTGTGCAAGGTTTTCGAAACAGCTATTGAAGCAGGTGCCACGACGATTAACATTCCCGATACCGTGGGCTATGCTATTCCAGAGGAATTTTCAGAGCTTACAAAATATGTCATTGCCCACACCCCCAATATAGGCAAGGCGGTAGTAAGTGTACACTGCCACAATGACCTTGGCCTTGCTACGGCAAATACTATTGCGGCAGTAACTAGCGGCGCAAGACAGGCAGAAGTGACCATCAATGGGATCGGTGAGAGGGCCGGGAATACATCCCTGGAAGAATTTGTAATGGCAATGCACACAAGGCCCAACTATCTTCCGTTATCAAGCAATATCAATACCGAACTTATCTATCCCACAAGCCGATTGGTCACTATGATTACCGGTATCATCGTACAGCCTAACAAGGCCATTGTCGGCGCCAACGCATTTGCCCATGAGGCTGGAATTCATCAGGATGGTGTACTTAAGAATCCCATGACATATGAAATTATGAAACCTGAAACAGTAGGACTTAGCGCCAGCAAACTGGTACTGGGCAAACACTCGGGAAGACACGCCCTGCGCTCACGTTTAAAGGAGCTGGGGTACGATCTTTCCGATGAAGAATTGAAGCTTGTTTTTAAAAAATTCAAGGAACTTGCAGATAAGAAAAAACATGTTGTGGATGAAGATCTGGAAGTAATTGTAACAGAGGGGATTCTGCGGACCACTGATACATTCCGCCTGGAATATCTGCATGTGACATGCGGAACAACCGTTATTCCCACGGCAACCGTTAAGCTCGCCATAAATGACAGGCCTGCCCAGGGTGCGGGTTATGGAAACGGACCCATTGATGCTGCATTTGACAGCATTGCCAAACTCACGGGAACTGAATCAGAACTTTTGAGGTTTTCTGTGAGCGCCCTTACCGGCGGCACCGATGCCCAGGGCGAGGTTACGGTGCGCTTGAAAGAAAACGGCCTGATCGCCCTTGGCAGAGGGGCGGATCCTGACATCATCACTGCCAGCGCCAAGGCTTACATCAACGGACTGAACCGCCTGGAATACTTGAAAGACCACCCGGTCGACGCAACTGAAGGTTTGTAATCATCATAGAGCTGAAGGGGCTCATGCCCCTTCAGCTATAAATACAGCATTCTTAGAAAGGGTCTAACCCGGATTTCTCACGAGCCAGAGCGGTGCAGGAACAAGACATTTCAGCCCGAAGACGTAGTGTTCTACTTCGAGGGCTGAATAACGCAGACGCCGAAGGAGTCATGCCGAAGGCACTGTGCCGCTATGGCTCGCCTTTGGTGAAGAACATCAAATGCCTTTTTATTATTTTGCTCTATTACAGTCTGCAATTCCGAACTTGAGATAAATTAATGTATTATTTATTAATATCGTATTATTTTTCCATTCTGTTTGATGTTCTTCATGAGAAATTCGGGCTACTTGCCAAGCATGCCTTTTTTCAACTTCTTATCGGCCGGTTTTTCTCCCAGCCATATGCCAAACACAGCCTTTTTAAACTCAATCCCCTTGATTGTCCCCTTTAGTTTACCCTTCATGGAAACACTTACGCCCTGGTCCGGGATATAGATTATGTCATAAATATCATTTTTCTTTGCTTCTTCTGTAAAGAAGGAGTTGAACTTGTCGATCTCTGCCTTGATGGGCGCAATATTTCCGCCGGTTGCATTATTAAAACCTTCATTCCAGGCTTTGATCAGTTTTTTACTGGAAACCCCGTCGTAAACAAAGTGCATTCGGATTGCCATGGGACCATCTGCGTCAATAATCTTTTGTGGATCCGTATCCTTTTGCATAAGATAAAGACCGCCTGCATAAACCTTGATAAAAAGCTTTTTGCGAAAGCCGGCGCCGTTTAAAAGCAGTTTGTTATTACCCGCCATCAGGCTGTCGGGCAGTGTGACCTTACCGACCTGCTTGGCGGCAGCTATGGGGGGCATCATGAAAACAGCTAAAATAATAACCAGTAGTCTTTTCATTATAACGCTCCTTTTCTCAAAAAAATAAATACGTTAGACAGGATAACAGGATAAACATGATAATTTTTCCTGTTAGTAAAGAATCCTGGCCCATAGGACCAGGCTTTGGTTTGCCCCTGAAAGGGGCTATTTATCACAGAATCGATAAGTGTGAAGTGACTAACCTGTCGAGAGCTTGTCGAGAGCCTCAAAGCCGAA
>JAUVVL010000220.1 GCA_030604635.1 Desulfobacteraceae bacterium | reverse complement strand
TTCGGCTTTGAGGCTCTCGACAAGCTCTCGACAGGTTAGTCACTTCACACTTATCGATTCTGTGATAAATAGCCCCTTTCAGGGGCAAACCAAAGCCTGGTCCTATGGGCCAGGATTCTTTACTAACTGTAAAATCATAAGCAACGCAGGCATAAAAATGTTACAAAATTCTACTATTTCCAATGACAAGGTTACAAAAGATCAGCATCTCAAATCCGAGGTGGAATACAGGAAAAATATCCAGGAAATTTGCAACAAGATATATGCTGCTTCTAATGTGGATGAGATCCTGGTTGACCTGAAAAACGAGATCACAGGAATTTTTGAAGCGGAAAGAATTACCGTTTATGTGATCGACGGGAAAAAACGGGAGCTAGTATCACGTTTCAAATCCGGAGATGAGATCGGAGAGATCCGTATTCCTGTATCAAACACCAGTATATCAGGATGTTCTGCTTTAAAGCAAAAGCTCATAAATATTAAAAATGTTTATAATGAAAAGGAACTGGTTTCCATCGATCCTGATCTTAAATTCGATAAAAGCTGGGATCAAAAAACCGGTTTTACCACAAAGCAGGTTCTTGTGGTTCCGATCATATTCAAGAAGTTTCTGCTTGGCGCGATGCAGCTGATAAACCGCAAAGACGGCGGTTCATTTACAAAAATCGATGAGCAATCCGTGACAGAGATGGCCAAAATACTGGGCATTGCTCTGTATAACCAGAGACGGATGGCAAAGGCCAGACCCAATAAGTTTGATTATATTCTGGAAAATCATATTCTGACCCAGAAAGAACTCGATAAAGCCATCGCTGATGCAAGGAAGAGAAGAGAGCCGATTGAAAATATTTTGATATCGGAACTTAAGGTCTCAAAACAAGATGTCGGCAAGTCTCTCAGTAAATTTTATAATGTTCCGTTTGTAGAATATAATCAAAATACACCGATTCCGAGTGATCTGCTTGCCGGCTTGAAAGTACCTTTTATGCGTAACAATGTCTGGGTCCCATTGCGCACAGAGGATGGAAAAGTCGTTATCGCCATAGACAACCCGCAAGATCTTCAGAAGGCCGGCGAAATAAAGTCCCTTTTTACAGGCAAGCCGATTACGTTCAACGTAGCGTTAAAACAGGATATCCTCGAATATATCAAGCTCTTTACTACGGATGAAAAAGAACTGGCTTCCATGGATGATATCCTTTCACAGCTCCAGAGTGAAGAGAGTGAAATAGAAGAGGCTGAATCCGCCTTGGGTGAGGAGGACAGCGCTGTTGTGCAGCTTGTCAACAAAATTATTATAGATGCCTATAACCGGGGGGCTTCCGATATTCATATAGAGCCCTATCCCGGAAAGGAGAATACCCAGGTGCGGATAAGGGTGGATGGTGATTGTACGGTATACCAGGCTATCCCTTATGCTTATAGAAATGCAATTGTATCACGTATCAAGATCATGTCCGATCTTGATATAGCTGAACGCCGCAAGCCCCAGGACGGAAAGATCAAATTCAAAAAGTACGGCGGTCTGGACATCGAACTTCGGGTGGCAACTGTTCCAACCGCAGGGAGGATGGAAGATGTTGTCATGCGTTTACTGGCTGCGGGTGAACCGATCCCCCTTGCTAAAATGGGTTTTTCAAAGAGGAATTACGACAACTTTGTAGGTATCATTACCCAACCGTACGGCATCATTTTTGTATGCGGTCCCACCGGTTCCGGCAAAACCACCACCCTCCATTCTGCCCTGGCATATATCAACAATACCGAAACCAAGATCTGGACGGCCGAAGACCCCGTGGAAATCACCCAGCGAGGATTGCGACAGGTTCAGGTGCTTCCCAAGATAGGATACAATTTCGCTGCTGCGATGCGGTCATTCTTAAGAGCCGATCCCGATGTTATCATGGTCGGCGAGATGCGTGACAAGGAAACAACATCGATCGGCATTGAGGCGTCGCTGACCGGTCACCTGGTGTTTTCAACCCTGCATACCAACAGCGCTCCGGAGAGTATCACCCGGCTCCTCGATATGGGGATGGATCCTTTCAATTTTGCAGATGCTATTCTGGGCATCCTTGCTCAGCGTCTGGCCCGCACTCTCTGTAAATATTGTAAAAAATCATACCATCCGTCAAAGGAGGAATATGATGAACTGGTTCGGGAATATGGCGCTAAAGAATTCGAAAAGAACGTTAATATTCCCCACACCGATAAACTGACCCTCAACAAACCGGATGGCTGCGACAGATGCAACAATTCCGGATATTTGGGCCGGATGGCGCTGCATGAACTTTTAATGGGCACAGACAAAATGAGAAGGCTGATCCAGAATAGTTCACCTATGGATGTTTTACGGGATCAGGCCATAAAAGATGATATGTTGACCCTAAAACAGGATGGAATTGAAAAGATTTTTAGCGGAAACTGTGATCTGTTGCAGGTTAGAAAGGTCTGTATCAATTAGGACGAACGGAGTAGCAGATACAGAGTTAAGGGCTGGGAGTAGGCAGGAATTTAGTGCTTACTCCCTATTTTTTTTGCCGCGGCTTTAAATTTTGTAAGCTGGTTTTCATAATGAGTTCGATTCTTTGTTGCCAAATCAAGGGCTCCCATTTCTGCCGCAACAGCCTTTTCAAACTGGCTATTAACATAAAAGCTTTCAGCGAGGGTATCCAGTATATGCGGGGATTTTTCGATTTCAGCAGCTTTTTCGGCAAGCTTTAAAGCCTTTTTCGGATCACGGAACCTTTCAACTTCACATGTGGCATAGAGCCATGCGAGGTTGTTCAAAACCTGCGGATTGTCGGGCGCAAGCGCTATCGATTGTTCATACGCTTTGATAGTTTTAGAATAGTTTTTGTTGCTGTAGCAAAGATCTCCCAGTATGCTGTAAAGATTCGAGCTGTCAGGGTTCTTTTCAAGCTCTCTTTGTATTATCTTTTCAAAAAAATGCCTGTTTAGCTTCTTGCCTGTTTCACCAAAATTCAAGTTATACCCAATGCCGCCGATTAGAAGAATTCCCACCAGATAAACGGCGATGCTTTTTTTTACCTTGCTGTCATGGCGGGTTATCCAGGTCTTGTCTGCTTCACACTTTTTCAGATAATCTACCCGTTTTTTGATACTGAAGTGGTGCCAGTTGGGCTTGTCGCGCGGCTGTCCGCTTGTTACGGCGATTTTTTCAAGGGTGGATATCAGCGGCTGGGCGCTATCGAAAAGTGCGTACACATAAGTGTCTGCCTGGCGTTCAAAATTTCGCATAAAATAACCAAAAATATAGCGGAAATAGATCAGAAAAATAAGAATAATGATAAGGCTGAAGATCGATGAAGTCACTGTAGCCTGATCAAGACCGGTGCTGTTTATAAAACTGTATATCGGTTCTGCAAATAAAATAAAATATATCAACAGATCAAAGGTGGCAAACGAAACCAGCATGTATCCAACAAAAAATACCAGATAAAACAGAAGATGCTTTTTTTTAATATGTCCGATTTCGTGGGCAATGACAGCATCAATCTCTTCTGGTTCAAGGAATTGCAGAAGGGCGTCGGTAACAAGGATGTAGCGGAATTTTTTGATCAGTCCCATCACACCGGCGGTTATCATTCTGCCGCCGATTATTGGCCAGTAGAGAATATTGGCATATTCCAGTCCTGCTTTTTGGCACAGGTTTTCGATCCGTCTTCTATAATACCCTGTTTCAAGGGGTTTGCATCTCCAGAATTTCTGGATCATCGCCGGGCCTACAATTGCAACCGCAAAAAGAAAAACAAGGAAATAGGCCACCTGGCCTTCCGTGGTGGAGAGAAAACGTTTCGGCAATTCAAACGGCAGGGCGTTGATGATGTCGGCAATTCCGGACAGCAGCAGCCAAGGAAAAAGTATGGGAATCGAAAATGAAATGTTGGCCAGAATGTATGACCTTCTGGACAGGTCGGTGGTGTTAAGCATCCGATAAGGCCCATACGCACAGGCCCATACAATTGCCAAATAAAAAACAAAAAGTCCGAGAAAAAGCAGGGCCTGAAAAGTGGGAATGATGGACAAAAAGGGTATGTTTATCAAAAAGGATGTAAGGTTCAGTCCGTATATATCGATGGAAAAGAGCACGATGGCCATTATGGACTGGCGGGTTAACGTTGCACTGAATTTATGCCCGAGTTGATAAAAGCTTTCTTTTGAAAGGCGCTTTTCAAGTCTGTGAAACTGTATCCAGGTGATCCATGCAAAAAAAAGAATTAGGCTGATAAAAAGAAAAATGGTTTCAATGGCGGTAAAATTTGTATCTTCAGAAGGCTGATAGGTGCTGTATATGAGAAGTACAATGATGAAATATATGAAATTGCCAAACATACCAACCATTCAACCCTTAAACAATTTTACGGCTTGAAATACCTTTCCTTTTCACTGTAAATGCAGCCGCAGTACTGCTGTCGATACAGTCCCAGTCGTTTTGACGCTGCGACACCCTCTTTCCATCCAGTACGGAAATCCTGGTAATAAAATCGTACTCCCACAGATTTACCGATTTCTTCACCTATTGATTTTAATTTGTCGTGCTTCTGAAATTTACTATACAAGAGAGTGGTGCTAAAATAGTCGAACTTGCCGCGTTTTGCCATTAGGGCCGTCGTCCTGAGGCGCTCATAATAGCAGTATGAGCAGCGCTCTGATTCCCTGAATACCACATTCTGAATAAAACCCTCCAGATCGTAACCTTCCTGATAGATTACACCAAGATCGATCGTTGCGGTATAAGATTGTAACGTTTCCTGCCGCCTTATGCATTCCATATAGGGATGAATATTGTGTTTGTAAAAAAACCCCATTATATCAAAATCTTCCATACGAAGGATTTTAATCGGATATATGGCGCAGGGGGCGCAGCAGATGTGAAGAAGGATCTTCATTCTCTTTTTCCAAAAATAGCGGTTCCGATACGTACAAGGGTTGCACCTTCTTCGATAGCAGCTTCAAAATCACCGGTCATACCCATAGAAAGTTCATCCATGGCGATATCCGGAAAGGCTTCCTTTTTAATCTGATCTCTCAGATCACGAAGGGCCGAAAAATAAGGCCGAACTTTTTCGGGGTCGTTGAAAAAGGGGGGCATGGTCATCAGCCCTTTGACCGACAGGTTTTCAAGAAGGCTTATATCCTTTATCAGATTATGTACATCTTTGACATATACACCTGATTTTGAGGGTTCCTCACCCATATTGACCTGTATGAGTATGTCCTGGATTTTATCAATTTTTTTTGCCTGTTTATTCAATTCACGAGCCAGCTTGAGCGTATCCACGGAGTGGATCAGATCAAAGAGTCTGACAGCATACTTGGCCTTGTTGGACTGAAGATGTCCGATAAAGTGCCAAGATACAGGATATGCAGCCAGGGCGTTGAACTTTGCCCGGGCCTCCTGAACATAATTTTCTCCAAGGAGGGCAACGCCGGCTTCGATCGCTTCTCTGACCATGTTTGCCTGAATGGTTTTACTCACCGCAACAAGACGGATGGTTTCGGGATCACGACCACACGCCATGGCCGCTTTTTCAATCCGCTTTCTTAAATTTTGCAATCTTTTTATCAAATCTTAAAGTTTCGTATTAATTTAGCTTTTTGAAAAACGTGTTCCACAAGCATTCAGGTGATCCGGTTTTTAAGTGGGTCACTGTTTGAGTGTATTAGAAGGCGTTAAGAAAGAACAGCAAAATAGCAAATTTTACCTGTGAGTTAAATAATATGCGCATTTAATCGGCTTTTATATACAGGATAGCATCTGTTCTTTCTTTACGCTCACTTATGCACGAGTTTGACA
>JAUVVL010000318.1 GCA_030604635.1 Desulfobacteraceae bacterium | reverse complement strand
GGGTTTTCTTCAGCACACTTTCCAATTTTTGCCCAGTGTTCGATCTGACCGGTTACAGACCGGTTATCCACTTTGCTGTATAGTCTGGCCTCTCGGGCCAGTTTGTCAGAAACTCTTACCGCAGTTGCCATGATAGAACCCTCCAATGCAATTAATGTTGCAATATTAGCACATATCATTTCATAATGCAACATTCATCAAATCTTCAATCTCATCGGCTTCAATGGGAATATTTTCCATCAGATCAACAGGGCCATTTCGGGACAAAAGAATGTCATTTTCAAGCCGGATGCCGATGGCTTCTTCTTTGATGTAAATGCCGGGCTCGCAGGTAAACACCATGCCTTCTTCAAATTTACGGTACTTATTGCCAAAATCATGCACATCCAGCCCCAGATGATGGGATGCGTTATGCATGAAATATTTTTTGTAGAGAGGTGCGTTCTTGTTCTGATTTTTTACTTCTCCGGCATCCAGCAACGCCAGACCGATCAATTCGCTTTCCATGATGCGCCCGACCTCTTGATGGTATTCTTCAAATGTATTCCCCGGTCTGAGCAATTGAATGGCCGCCTTTTGAATACGTAAAACCGCGTTGTAAATTTCTTTTTGCCGGCGGGAGAATTTGCCGTTAACCGGGACCGTGCGTGTTAGGTCAGAGGCGTAATTGGCATATTCGGCTCCGAAATCCATGATTAAAAGCTCTCCATCCTTGCATTGCCGGTTGTTTTGCACATAATGCAGAATACAGGCGTTGGGGCCGGAAGCAACAATCGGGACGTAGGCCGGTCCCCGGGACCGATTTGCTAAGAATTCATGGTAGATTTCAGCTTCGATTTCGAATTCCCATACTCCCGGCCGGATAAAGCCGAGCAGCCGTCGGAATGCCTTTTCAGTAATCAAGCAGGCCTGTTTGATGAGCTCAATTTCCACAGGGGATTTGACGGCACGCAGATCGTGCATAATCGGAGCCATCCTTTCGTATTTATGCAATGGATATGATTGCATGCACCATTTCAATAAACGGGCATCTCTGCTCTCTACGGTGACATCCGCTCGCAGGTGTTCATTGGAATTCAAGTAAATCCGCTCAGCCTCAATAACCAGCGCCCTGAAAACTTTCTCGAATTCCCGAGTCCAGTAAACGGTCTGGATCCCGGATACCGCCGTGGCCTCTTCTTTGGAGTATTTAGGTCCTTCCCATATTTCGATCTGTTCATCGGTTTCTCTGATAAACAGGACCTCTTTATGCTTTTCTTCGTGGGCATCCGGAAAAATCAACAGAATGCTTTCCTCCTGATCGATCCCGCTCAAATAAAAAAAGTCCGTGTTTTGAATAAAGGATCTGATGCCGTCCGCGCTGGTGGGCATGACGTCATTGGCGTTTAATACGGCTATGGAATTAGGTTTGAGTTTAGCGGCAAATCTTTGCCGGTTCTGAACAAATAGGCTGTAATCAATTGGCAAATATTTCATGCTCTTTTTCCTGGTTTTTTGAAATCATTCATATCTGCGTTCTCTGTTTACCCCGCCTGCCCCGTAGCTCCAGAAGATGGTACTGGGGTAGGTTCGGAAAATCGTATAGGGCGCCTTTAGCGAAGCGAACTAAGTTCTGGTATTCGGTTTGTTGTAAAATCATCATAGCAATATATATGGTTGCGTGGCAAATGTAAAAATAAAATAAAACTAGTGCAAAAAATATCAGAAATTGATAGATAGCCCCAGATATTTTACATTTTATCACCAGTGGGCTCCAGAATTTGTTGAGAAGTTACAAAGAAGGATAGATTTTTTATGAAATTTAAATTGATCAAGACCATAGATCTTGAAAACGGCATGCAATTGAATATTTTTGACAGTTCAAGAAAACTGGCCGGGGACAGATGGCTGGTCACGATGATTGCCCGCATTGAGATCCCGGTGGCAGAGGTGTTGATTCAAGACGGACAGCAATCAAAGGAAAGCGTGAATGAAATAAAAAAAATGCTTGGAGAAAAAGTGTTGTTTGAGCAGAAGAGAGAGCGAATTTTTGTGGAGGAAACCGACAAAGAAACCATATTTGAAGAAGTATATGATATTTTTTTGAACAGCACACTCACTTATTTGTCTACCGAAGAGTTTCCGAAACGGTATGTGTTAAAAAAATACAAGGAGGAAGTGGAAAAGGATTCATGGTATCATTAATTTCACCGGTCTGCTCCCAGCCGCGAAGCACTGCCGTAAGGCAGAACCCCCGCCTTTTAAGGCGGGGAGCTTCACATGATATATAAACAAAAAGTAAATTCTCAATAAGTGATGGTAAATAAGATGATAAAAGCCCACCCACTGATAATAAAATATAAAAAATCTGGAACAGCCAGCTCTTTTACATTTTATCACCAGTGGGCTCCAGAATTTATTGAGAAGTTACAACAAAAATGCATTAAAGGAGAAAAATGAATATTCAAAAACAAATCAAACAGGACTTGACCGCTGCCATAAAAGCAAAAGATGCAAAGAGAAAGGATGCACTGCGCGTTATCATGGGAGAGTTTGGAAGACTATATAAAAAAGAGCTTTCAGATGGTGAGGCTATAAAAATCCTGAAAAAATTAATGAAATCAGAAAAAGAAGTGTTGGAAAAAATGGGTGATGAGACAGAGTCTGAGTTTATAAGAGTTATTGAAAACTATTTGCCGAAAATGGCTACCGAAGCTGAAATTACAATGTGGATTGAACAAAACATCGATTTTTCTGAATTCAAAAACAGGATGCAAGCCATGGGCTTAATTATGAAACATTTCGGAGCAACGGCAGATGGCAATACAGTCAAAAAGATTTTACAGGAGATGTGACGTCGAGTTTTGCTTTAGCAGCTGATGAAAACCGTTCGATGGCCTTTAAATACATATTTTTCGGATATAATCCGGTCAGGGAAAGGAGAATGTCCTTGTTTTTGACAAAGGCGACATGGGGAATACCTTGTGCGCGGAATAAATATGCAAGGTCGCTGTTTTTATCCATGTTGATCTTGTAAACTGTAACTTTGGCGCTGTTTTCTTTGGAGATTTTCTCTAGAACTGGCGCAAAATCTTTGCAGGGTCGACACCAGTCAGCGTAAAAATAAAACATCAGGAGATGTCCTCCTGATGTTTCGATGATTTTATTAAACTGCTCTACATTATCTATAGCGCTGATCACTGAATCGGTGGCAGAAGCTTGGGGCTGTTTGCTTGTATTATTTTTACATGATGGGGTTATACAAAACATTAATGATGTCATAACAAGTATGGCAAGCCTTATCCAAAGGGAATTGAAACGCATGTTTTGTATCATCTTATTAGCCTCTGGCAACAGGATGTAAGTGTTTCTTAGTGCCCTAATTCGTAAATTCGATTACGCATTTTTATCAAGACAACTATCCCGTATAAGTTGAATTCTAAAAGTTTGAAGTTTGAAGTGCCTAAAGTGAGCTAAAGCCCGCCCTGGTGCGACTCGTTCATATTTATTGATATAGGCTATGCATCATTCCAGACCTGACTTTTAGAGTATAGAGTATTGGTGTACGGTCTGGGCCAGGGTTGAGGAACGCG
>JAUVVL010000317.1 GCA_030604635.1 Desulfobacteraceae bacterium | reverse complement strand
TTCGGCTTTGAGGCTCTCGACAAGCTCTCGACAGGTTAGTCACTTCACACTTATCGATTCTGTGATAAATAGCCCCTTTCAGGGGCAAACCAAAGCCTGGTCCTATGGGCCAGGATTCTTTACTATTTTCGTGCTTTCGTGATAAGTTAATTTTTTAATTCCGGTTTATCCGGGTTAGGGCTTTTCCTTCGACAGCATGTACTGAAAACTGTCTGACAGTGCATGCCAGCTTGCTTCAATGATATCTTCAGAAACACCGATTGTTCTCCAGATATCATCTTTATCCCTTGACTCAAGCAGAACTCGCACCTTGGCGGCTGTTCCTTCTCGCCCATCGATTACTCGCACTTTGTAATCGACAAGACGCATGGTATCGAGGTCGGTAAGATAGAATTTCTCAAGGGCTTTTCGCAGGGCATTGTCCAGAGCACTTACCGGTCCATCCCCCTTGGCAGCAGTGATCTCTGTCTTGTCACCTACAGTGATTTCAATGGTTGCCTGGGCTTTACAGGGCTCATCCTTGTTTTTTTCAATGATTACCCTGAAGGATTCCAGATCAAACATGGGATGGAACTGTTCGGCAAACTTTTCCATCAGGATTTTTAATGATCCGTCGGCCGCTTCAAACTGGTACCCTTCGTGTTCCATCTGCTTTATCTCTGAAACGATTTTGCGGCTGTCAAGACCGTTTTCCCCGAGTTCAATCCCTAATTCTTTTATCTTGTATTCAATATTGCTCTTACCCGAAAGGTCAGATACCAAAACACGGCGCCTGTTTCCAACCAGATCGGGGTCCATGTGTTCGTAGGCCCTGGACTCCTTCATAACAGCATCCACATGAATACCTCCTTTATGGGCAAACGCACTTTCACCCACAAAAGGTCTGCTGCTTACCGGAACTAAGTTGGCGGTCTGGCTGACAAACCGGGAGAGTCTTTTCAGTTTTGCGAGGTTTTCTCGTGAAACAGATGGACTGTTCATTTTTAAACAGAGAATCGGAATGATAGAAATAAGATCTGCATTTCCGCATCTTTCCCCGTATCCATTGATTGTTCCCTGAACCATAACAGCACCGGATTGAATGGCTGATATGGAATTAGCCACAGCCAGTCCTGAGTCGTTGTGCGTGTGTATCCCGTACTTAATTGGTAGTGCATCCGGCTTTGAACTGTATTTTTCAGAAAGTGTAGTACTGACATCCTCCATTATTGATTCAATTTCAGAGGAGAGGGTGCCGCCATTGGTGTCACAGAGAACAAGAAAATCCGCACCGCCGTTTAAGGCAGTCATTAGAGTTTGCAAAGCGTAGTCTCTGTTTTCCTTATACCCGTCAAAAAAATGTTCGGCATCATAGATAACCTCGCGATCATTCTCTTTCAAATATTCGACAGATTCGTAAATCATTGCAAGGTTCTCTTTTAGGGTAGTTTTAATAACTTTCTCAACATGGAGATCCCAGGTCTTTCCGAATATTGTAACCGCAGGGGTGCTGCTCTCAAGAAGAGCAGTTAAGTTTTGATCTTTATCAGGAGTGATACCCGCCTTCCGGGTTGAACCAAATGCAGCTATACGGGCATTTTTGAATTTTGTCCTTTTGGCAAGGTCGAAAAATTGCATGTCCCTGGGATTGGAACCAGGCCAACCACCCTCGATGTAGTGTATGCCAAAGTCATCTAGTCTGAGTGCAATTTCAATCTTTTCTCCAGCAGTAAAACTGACGTGTTCTCCCTGTGTCCCATCTCTTAGGGTGGTATCATACAACAGGACCGGTTCCATAATTTTGTTCTCCTATAAGGCAAGTTCTAGACACTTGGCAAAGTAACAAACAAAAAAATAGTTGATGTGATATTAGTTATTCTATTTGCATGATTAAATTTGAATATCGAATATCGAATTTCGAATTTCGAAACAAATCCGAATATCTAATGTTCAAATGTTCAAAACCCTAAAGCAATTTCATTTACAATAAAATTGCAGAATTTCTAATCGTTTTATCATTTTGAATTTGTGTCATTTGTTTCGGATTTATCCCCGTCGGGATGCTTCGCGCGTACTTAGGATTTCGGATTTACTTTCCTCTTTATTGTTCTGAAAGAGCCACAATTTTCAAACTTGATTTTTTGTAATAGTTCAGCCACCTGTCTGCTTCGCGGATGCGACAGGCAGGCAAAGCCACGAAGACACTAAAATTATATTATAATTCTTTTAATGCCATTTAATTAGAGGTGCGATAAAATTGAAAAGAAAACCAAAATAACAATTAATAATTAACAATTAACAATTAATTATTAATTATTTCCCCTCTTTTTTGTGCCTTTGTGACTTAGTGGCTGAACTGTTACGATTTTTTAAAAATGTTTAAAGTTCTGCTAACGATTCTCAGGCCTTAGTGCCCGTACCGCCGCCCCGGCTTGCCACATTTCAGAATTTTTAATTACATCGAGTTCCTTTTGTAATTTTTCCCGGTAATCAGGGGCGCTGTTGGCTTCCAGGACCCTTTTAGTTTCTATACCGGATACAACTCTTTCATACAGATCGTCAAAAAGAGGAACCACTGCATCGCGGAACTTTGGCGCCCAGTCCAGGGCACCACGCTGGGCCGTGGTGCTGCAATTTGAAAACATCCAGTCCATGCCGTTTTGAGCTACAAGACGAATTAGGCTCTGGGTGAACTCCTCCACGGTTTCATTAAAAGCTTCGCTCGGGGTGTGCCCGTGTTTACGAAGCACATTGTACTGGGCTTCCATCACACCGGCCAGACACCCCATCAGAACACCCCGCTCGCCTGTAAGGTCACTGAAAACTTCATTTTTAAAAGTAGTTGGGAATAGATAGCCTGAACCTATGGCTATTCCTAACGCCAGTGTTCTTTCTTTTGCCCGGCCGGTAAAGTCCTGGTGCACGGCAAAGCTAGAATTGATACCGCTGCCGTCTAAAAAATTGGTCCGAACGGTTCGCCCCGATCCCTTGGGAGCAACAAGGATAACATCTACGTTTTCAGGAGGTACAATACTGGTCTGGTCTTTATAAACAATTGAAAACCCGTGTGAGAAATAGAGCGCGTCACCCTCGTTGAGGCATTTTTTTATGTTCGGCCAGGTAGCAACTTGGCCGGCATCTGAAAGCAGAAACTGAACAACGGTTCCCTTGCCGGCCGCTTCCTCAATGGGAAGGAGGGTTTTGCCGGGAACAAAACCGTCAGCCTTGGCACGGTCCCATGATTTGCTGTTATCGCGCTGACCCACTATAACGTTGATGCCGTTGTCGCGCATGTTTAAAGCCTGTCCCGGTCCCTGAACGCCGTAACCGAGAACCGCAACGGTTTCATCTTTGAGCACGTCCTTGGCTTTTTCCAGCGAAAATTCTTCCGATGTAATCACTTCTTCTACAACACCGCCGAAATTGATATTTGCCACGTTTTTCTCCTTTTTTATTTATTAGAATTATTGTAACTGCTCAGGTATCTTGCCACAAAGACACCAAGACACAAAGGTTATTGAATATTATTTTTCTACTTTTTTCTTGCAATGCATTCTTTTCTTTCAGATAAGAGTGTGAAATTGATATATTTTTTTATTTCCTTTGTGCCTTTGTGTC
>JAUVVL010000121.1 GCA_030604635.1 Desulfobacteraceae bacterium | reverse complement strand
TGCGCACATTATTTAACTCACATGTAAAATTTGCTATTTTGCTGTTCTTTCTTAACGCTCTCTAATACACTCAAACAGTGACCCACTTTAAAACCGGATCACCTGAATGCTTGTGGAACACGTTTTTCAAAAAGCTAAATTAATACAAAGTTTATTATGGGCCAACAAGCTGAAAATCAGACCAAGATAATACTGGACAGTATTGCTGACGGCGTTTTTACCGTCGATTCGGGCTGGAAGATCACATCTTTTAACCGTGCCGCCGAAAAGATAACCGGCATAATAAAAGATGAGGCGATCGGTCGATATTGCTGGGAGGTATTCAGGGCCAGTATATGTGAGCAGGGATGCTCCCTGAGACAGACCATGGAAACGGGCCATCCCATTGTAAATCAACCTGTATTTATTGTTAATTCAAAAGGGGATCGTATTCCCATAAGCATTTCCACCGCCGTTTTGCAGGATGCAAAAGGAAAAATGATTGGAGGGGTAGAAACCTTCAGGGATTTAAGCGTTGTTGAAGAATTGCGTAAGAAACTGGCTAACAGACATTCCTTTCTGGACATCATTAGTAAAAACCAGGAGATGCAACGGCTATTTGGTATGCTGGAGCTTATATCTGAAAGTGATACCACTGTCCTTATTGAAGGGGAAAGCGGTACGGGAAAGGAACTTTTTGCCAATGCTATCCACTCCTTAAGTCATAGAAAAAAAGGGCCGATGATTACTGTCAACTGCGGTTCTTTGCCCGACACGCTTCTTGAATCTGAGCTCTTTGGGTATAAGGCGGGGGCATTTACAGATGCTAAAAAGGACAAACCAGGGCGCATAGCCCTGGCTGAAAATGGAACCCTTTTTCTGGATGAAATCGGGGATATCTCACAGTTGCTCCAGGTTCGGCTTCTCCGCATACTCCAGGACAAAATATATGAACCGCTTGGCGGCACAAAATCCGAAAAGGCCAATGTCCGTATTGTGGCGGCTACCAATAAAAATCTGGAAAATCTGGTAGAAAAGGGTTTGTTTCGAGAGGATCTTTATTACCGGATCAATGTTGTTAAACTTGTACTTCCGCCTTTAAGAAAACGAAAAGAAGATATCCCCCTGTTAGTGGAGGATTTTATCCGAAAATTTAGCAACCTGCGGGACAAGGAAATTGAGGGTGTAGCGCCTGAAGCAATGGCCATTCTGATGTCCCATGATTTTCCCGGCAATATTCGTGAATTGGAAAACATCATCGAATATGCCGCTGTGGTTTGCCAAAACAGTTTGATAGGAATCAAAAACCTTCCCGAAAATCTTCTCCGGGCCTCAGGCAGCAAAATTAAAATGGTATATGAGGAGACCGGCGATAAAGCGTTTTCGATAGAATCCATGGAAAAAGATTTTATTTATGAGGCTTTAAAGAAAAACAACTGGAACCGAACAGCCACTGCTGCCCAAATGGGTATCCATCCAACCACACTTTGGCGTAAAATCAAGCGTCTAAATCTTGAGATTCCAAAACAAGATGGCCGGTCAAGCAAGAAATAATTTCACCTAAAACCTGCATAAACTGTTCTTGAAAAGAAAAGAGACCTTTGAAAAATGTTCAATTTTGTTCAAGTTCAAGGAAGGCGAAAATTTTAACCACAGGAATACATTGAGTATTTTGAGGATTAAAATTTAAGCCTGACACAGAAATTGGGCAAAAGGGGGCGTTTTGCAAAGGTCTCGAAAAGTATTATATTTGTATCAGGATATTAGCCAGCAATTGGGAATAAAAAATCTTCACCGATTTGCAGTCAGTTTATAAACAAGAAATTTGGTAACATTTTAGCCCTTTTAAAACATTATCGCATTCAGATAATCCGGTTTTAAATCGTGTCAAACTCGTGCATAAGTGAGCGTAAAAAAAGAACAGGTGCTATCCTGTATATAAAGCCGATTAAATTCGCATATTATTTAACTCACAGGTAAAATTTGCTATTTTGCTGTTCTTTCTTAACGCTCTCTAATACACTCAAACAGTGACCCACTTTAAAACCGGATCACCCGAATGCTTGTGGAACACGTTTTTCAAAAAGCTAAATTAATACTAAATATCAATTTCATGTTTGTTTCGAGTTTGTAGATTCGGTATTCGGATTTAATACAAATCATTGACATCCGTGCAGTACTGGATTAATATATAATATAATGTTCTTTAACAATAGATCTGCGAAACACAATTTGGGGGCGAAACGGCTTCGACGGGGATAAAGAAGCTCCGGCTGCATACCAAGCTCCTGTCGGCTTGTAAAAAAGACAGGGAACTAAACATAATCGCAGACGATTATAATTACGCTTTAGCCGCTTAAAGGCTAACGTCCTGCCGGATTATTCCTGCGCATCCGGCAAGGGCGTCGACTAGCAGGATAGCCGATCCTGAAATCCTGTTAACGGATTGGCGAATTTTTTACAGGATAGCCTCTCAAGAATCCTGCCTGGAGGAGACTTGAATAGGCGAAAGCGAGTATTCAGGCTAAGTATGTAGATGCCTGTGCGGAATATTTTCGGACGCGGGTTCGACTCCCGCCGCCTCCACCAGCCTCCACCAGCCTTCGCCAAGGCTTCGGCTGGCGAGCCTGGCTGTAAAACATAACAAAGCTAATTGGGTACATATTCCCCGTTTACCAGCGAAGGTTGTCCGCCGTAGCCTCGTGCGAAGGCGGGCTATTTGTCATTGATAAAATTAAAATCCAACCCTCGCTTTTCGTTCCGCTTCAAGGCTTCGGATGGCAAGCTAGCCAAAGGAATTAATACATTTTTAATAAAAGAACGAAGGAGTTCCGCCGTCCCGTCCGCCGGAGTTTAAGCGAAGACAGAGCTTTAATTTTCTCTATACTTCTAATAACATATTTATTCATGAAATACGTATACTTGTTGCAAAGCATCTCCCACCCCAATCAGCGTTACATCGGACAAACATCAAATGTTAATGCCCGCCTGAAAGCTCATAACGAAGGCCGGTCCCCACACACATCTAAATTCAAACCATGGAAACTGGTTACCTATCTCGCGTTTTCTGACGAATCGAAAGCTGCTGAATTTGAGCAGTATCTCAAATCAGGGTCAGGCCGAGCTTTTGCGAATAAAAGGCTGTGGTAATGACTTAGCAGATTTTAGGATAAATCTTAATTTCAGTTTGAGTCCGAATTAGAAAGCCAAACCAGAATTTATTCTAAAATACACAAAAATTTGACAAATTTATTTAGTTGGAAACATAATTTCAAGCCCTTTTGGTGTACGACACTTCTTTATCACTAATGTATTTTACTGAAATAACAAAAACTTCGGAGACTGCGCATGAACAAATCGGATCTTATCGAGGCGCTCAAAGCAGAAGCAGGAAGCCGTAAATCGAGGATATGTGCCTTGTAAGATTTGTAAACCTTGACAATATATTAATTCGGAGTACACAATTTGTAATTAAATAAATGTTGGAGGTAAAAATGCAAATATATTTAGATCGAATTGTTCGAGCTGCCAAGCTTGATGTTAACTTATATGAAGAAGTTGAGGCTGATAAAGGTGCGATGAGTCAGGCTATGGGAGTTGTTGTGCTCTCCAGTGTAGCAGCCGGGATAGGCAGCATAGGACCGATAGGTACAAAAGGAGTCATTATCGGTACAATCACAGCCCTTATCGCATGGTATGTTTGGGCCTATATTACATATTTTATCGGTGCTAAAATCCTTCCTGAACCTCAGACCAAAGCCGATCATGGTGAATTGCTGCGAACCATCGGATTTTCAAGCTCTCCAGGGTTGCTTAGGATATTGGCTATTATACCTGGAATAGGCGGAATCATTTTTATGATCGCTTCAGTTTGGATGTTAGTGGCCATGGTTATTGCTGTAAGGCAAGCTCTAGATTATCAGAGCACATTACGAGCTGTAGGTGTTTGCATCATTGGCTGGGTCATTCAAGTAATAATCCTTATGATTTTGTTTGCTGCTTTAGGGGGTGGTTATTCAAGGCCCGTTTAATTCATTTAAGTGTCCCCCCGACCTATACTTAATTTTCACAGAATCGTAAGGCGGATTAATACATCACTTGACAGTTCAATCCTTTGAATTTGATATCACAACCTCCGACATTTACATTAGCCCACAGCTCCATGTCATTTAATATCTCTTCCAATTTTCCATGCATTCCCAATCTTTTTCCCGATGCCATGATAAGCTTTAGATGAAGTGGCATATATAATCGGTTTGACCTTTTCTATATCAGGATTTCCAGTTGCATCCATTACACTCTCTTCAACCTTGACATCAACAATTTCACCAATAAATTGGGTATGTAATCCGATTTCAAATGTATGAAGGAGCTTGCATTCTAAAATAAGAGGGAATTCCTTGATGTATGGTGCTTTTACCAAATCGCTTTCCACAGGTGTAAGGCCGGCCGCTGAAAATTTGTCCTCTGTTTTACCTGATGCCATTCCAAAATAATCAGATTCCTTAACATACTTTTCAGAAGGAATATTTATAGTATAAGCTTTGTTTTCAACAATATTCCCATAGCTGTATGTTGCTTTCCTCAGTGATACTGTGACACATGGAGGCTTAGAACAACAAATTCCTCCCCAAGCAGCGGTCATAACATTTGGTTTTCCTGTTTTGTCATATGTTCCCACAATAAGGACTGGAGCAGGATATATTATCGTTTTTGCACCAATGGACTTTTTCATAATTAATCCTCCATAATAAATTAATATAAATTCAAGGTATATTATCACTAAAAGTTATTGAAAATGTAACAAACAAGAAGATAAAAGGCAAGATGGATATGGGGTCGGGTTCAATCAAGAGGGATGTGGTATTGGTTAGAACACTTTTACTATTCTATCTATACAATTTTATTATACTAATGGGAACTTTCAAGAAGGAATGGGATTAGGGGGGGAAGTAATACATCACTTGACAGTAAAATTTTAACATATCGATATCACAACTTTCACGCTGACTTCAAAATGCCAGCTACATAGCAGTAACGTGCAATTGGGATTCGTTACGGGTTCGTTGGAGATATCTTGATTAACGGGGCTCTTCAGCCGTAGCGATTATCTATCGGCTGCAATAGCATGGTTAGCTGAGCTTGACGGCTGTGCCGTACACTAACAATTCAGCTGCACTGCCCACAACACTCGTAGTCATATAGCGAATATTGATGACTGCATCGGCTCCCATTTCTGCAGCCTTAGCTGTCATCCTCTCAGTAGCGGTTGATCGAGCGCTCCCCATCATCTCTGTGTATTCAGTCAATTCACCACCAAGGATCAGCCTGACTATGGCGGATAGGTCTTTGCCAAGCCATATGGCAAATACCGTGTGTCCCTGAACCAGACCGAGAATCTCAGTGATTTCTCGCCCGGGCAGTACATCGGAGTTCAACAGCAGAACCGTGCGATCAGATTCAGTAGGCAGCGGCTCTTCAACTGATGCCTTGTGTACCCTTTGCTCGAGAGCCAATGTCACCAGCACCACAAGGATACCCCCCAAAAGGCAGAAAACCGCTATCCTGAGCCACAGTGGCACGACCGGATCATCAGCAACTATCACGGACCATGGTATCCCGGCAAATACTGCAGTGAAAAGCCCGAGCACGAAGGCCAGCGAGCCAATATGTCGAAGTAGTTTCATAGCTCTCCCTTACAGCATTGAAATTCAAAATCTCAGCTAACATTAATATTAGATGGAAAATTTTCCATCTATTGAGACATTATGATAAAAAAGTAGAAACTTTCGATTTTGAGCATTTGAATTTGAACATATTACCTTATCTCAGTTTAACGTCAATTTCAGATATATTGAGAGTATCCCGTAAAAATCAGGCTTTTCAAAACCTGTGCTTTCTTGCCAATCCCAAATTCGATCTTATTACAAATATCATATAAAAGTGGCTGTCAAGTCAAGCAAATCTTGATTTAGACCACTGTCAAGTCATCTTAGTCCAGTGACAATTTGTAAAAATTAATAGATCAAGATACACTGCAGGGTATGAAGACAAGGTGCGACCCCTATTACTATGTGAGATAAAATAGAAACTTATAATTTTATGGGCGTTAAATATTCCTTTAATGATAGTGGCTTAATTGTCACGAAGAATGTAAAGATATTGCTACACATATCTGCCAGAGATGTTGGGAAGATTGTTGTGACAATTGTCTTGAACAGCACGAATGCGAAGGTTACTATGCAATGCCGACTGTTAATTCACCCAGAACAGGCGTATGCGGATATATGGGATAGAATCAACGAAAACGGCAACTCTTCCGGATAGAAAAGGTGCAAAAGGCTATGGGTAAGAAAATTTACAAACCAACCGGCTCTGAAAGCTGGGCTGGCGACCCAAGACTTGTCCAAAGAGCGAGAATTGTTCTCGTTCTCTCCCTCTCGAAGCGACCGCCAGGTGATCTCGTTCGCATTATCATGGACTGGCTCGACGACGCTGATCTCTATGAGTTCTGTCACGCGTATCTGGATGACGCTGACCTGAAGTATATTCAAAGGCACTGAGAAGGGTAGCGAAAGACATAGATAAAAGAATTGATGACAATAGTTGAGCTGACCGGCAGGCTGTCACAAAAATAGTCGTAATTTTGAGATATTCCGTGAAAAGTGAATGTTGACATCCTGCCTTGCCCCTGGTAATTTTATTTAATTGGCACTGAAAAATGGACACCTCCATATGTTTCAGTCAATTGAGTTACATACACAAACAACAATTTTTGGTTCACACACTTTCAAAAATTGAATTCAAATCATTTGAGGAAATATGAGATTTCTCTTATACAACATCCGTTACGGCGCAGGGGTCGGGAAACGTTTCCACTTTCCGGTTCCTTATAGCGGCTATTTAAAGCATACCAATGGGAATTTGCGTCATATCGTTGAGTTCATAAGATCGCTGCATCCGGACATCATCGCTTTAATTGAGGTAGACAGCGGATCTTACCGTTCAGAAAAGAGCAACCAGGCTGAAGCCATCGCGAGGGAAATGAAACACTATCACGTATATCAGTCAAAGTATCCCGTTGATTCCATGGTACAGAAGATCCCATTGGTGAATAAACAAGGTAATGCGCTATTGACTAATCATGCAATCAAGCGCCATAGATTTCATTATTTTCGTGACGGAATGAAGCGACTGGTGATTGAGTTGGAGTTAAACGAATTTTCAATTTTCCTCGTACACTTGTCTCTGAAATTTCGCCATCGTCAGTACCAGCTTCAAGACCTCCATGCGATGGTCGAAAATATAGAAAAGCCGGTCATTGTTGCAGGGGATTTCAATGTATTCGGGGGTGATCGAGAATTGCAGTTGTTTACTGCGGCCACCGGGTTGAAGAATGCCAACGATCAGGGGCAACCCTCCCACCCCAGCAGATCGCCGCGCAGACAACTCGATTATATTTTTCATAGCCCGGAAATTCAAGTCAATCGTTTTCAGGTACCACAAGTTACATTCTCTGACCATGCGCCACTGGTCTGTGATTTTGAAGTCGTCACAGCATCCCAAGTTGACCACTATAGATGATAAACATGACAATGAAGAGAACATCATTAGAGTTCTACCAGACAATAAGGTTATTTCCGGAGATCTTACCAGTGATATCCGCAGGCTCATTGAAACCGCCAGGCATAATGTTGCCGTTACGGTTAACGCAGGATTGACCATTCTTTACTGGCAGATCGGCAACCGGATTTGCCAGGATATTTTGAAGGAAAAGCGGGCAGAGTACGGAAAAGAGATTGTTGCTACACTGTCACGACAATTAAGCTGGAGTCATTTTGTCGGAATTTTGCCGATCAAAGACGATTTCCAACGTGATTTCTACACCGAAATGTGCCGGATGGAACGGTGGAGCGTTCGGACATTGCGGAAAAAAATTGATGGAATGCTTTATGAGCGCACCGCCATATCAAAAAAGCCTGAGGAATTGGTAAAGAAGGAGCTGTCCGCCTTGCGAGAGGCGGACAGGTTAACACCCGACCTGGTTTTCAGGGACCCATATTTTCTAGACTTTCTGGGACTAAAAGATACTTACAGCGAAAAAGATCTTGAAACAGCCATCCTTCGGGAAATGGAGGGCTTTATCCTGGAGCTTGGGGCCGGCTTTTCATTTGTTGCCCGCCAAAAGAGGATCACGGTTGATAATGAGGATTATTATCTTGATATGCTCTTTTGCAACTGGATAAAAGCGGTATTAAGGTAACAGAATATATGACCGAACTGCCAAAACGCGAATTGTTGGAGCAGAAACTTCACAAAGCAGTTGAAATGGCACGGAAAAGGCTGGAGGCTGGTGTGTAAATAATGAAGCCGTATCCAAAATATAAGGCCTCAGGGATTGAGCGGATTGGGGAGGAGCAGGAGTCGGGTGAATGAATAAATTGGATCCTGTTGCGGCACTCAGAACGGAAACAGGGATAACAAAAAAACGAGGCCGCAGCGGTTGTTAACCTGTTTTTTGATGAAATGGCAAACGCCATGGCGAATTATCATAACTCTATAATACGAGTCCAATCGTATCGGCAGATTAAGAAAAAGGAGGTGAAGAAGTGCAGAACGTGAAGTGGGAAGTTAAAGACGATAAACTGATTATTGAGATAGATTTGACAATGGAGTTCGGACCCTCGAAATCTGGCAAAACGATAACCATTGCCAGTACGCGGGGAAACCAAAAGATTGAGGGTACCGATGCTGTAATCGGTTTGAACGTTTACAAATATCCAGAGAACGTATGACATCCACGATTCAGCAAAGGAAATTTAAAAATAGGAGATTGAGCTCCCATCATCCCCTATCCATCACTCCCCAATCACGCTCTTTCCCTTCCTAACAGATTGCCTTGGATTATATTAAATTATTGAAACCCAATGCTTTACCGGGATAAGTGGAGCTATGGGTTTGATGAGGTTGAAACAAGAGGATAGGAAAACTGGTTGGGATGCTGATGAGGAGACTTTTACTATGTTGTCTGTAAAATTTTATTATACTAATGGGAACTTTCAAGCTGGGACGGGATTAGTGGGGGGAAGTAAGACATCACTTGACAGTAAATTTTAACGTGTCGATATCACAACATATAAACCAATTTCAAAATGACAGCAACATAGCAGCTATACGTAACAAAAGCTATCTTCTCTATTAATATTAATAGGTTATAATTGATTGTAAGATCGTTGTTTTTGCCTGTCAAGCACTTTTTTAGGTTCTGTACGGCCTAGCTCAGGTGGGGAGCAGTTGCGAGAATGGGCCCCCACATTGCTCGTCGGAGCAACTGCTCACCGCCGGAGCGGGTCAATGCATCATCCTAAGTGTGCTTGATCTGTAAGTCGCTGTGTGATCCTCTCCATCGCTTTGTAGTAATCTCTTTGAACCTTCAAATTGGACACCTTGCAAGGTGAATTCAACTTCAAAGTGCACCACATAAATTTATAGTTGGACATGATGTGTATTCTGGTAGTGTGAGGAAGAGCAACTAACCCACACACAGAAGGAGCACACCATGTCCTATTACGGTAGTTAGGATGCCAAACCGAAAAATGGCAATTTAATGAAACTGACTTTTTAGTGCTGCGGGGCTTTTTGAATAATTTATTAAAAAAATATTAATTTTTCTTGACATTATACAATATCTTGTTTAAAACGTAAAGAAGAACACAACATAAGCTGCTTTTCATCCTTACTTTAATTAAGGATATAAATGCTGTTTTTGTCAACAAATACTCAATATCGAATTTAAAAGCGCAAAATAAAATTGCGCCTTTTTTTGGCCTGTTTGTCTGAGACCTTTTTCCATTTCAGAATGCAAATAGGCATATCGGAAGTTGATTTTTTTCCAATTTGATGCTTAGAGACCTTTGCAAAACGCCCCCTTTTGCCCGATTTTTGTGTCAGGCTCAAATTTTAATCCTCAAAATACTCAATGTATTCCTGTGGTTAAAATTTTCGCCTTCCTTGAACTTGAACAAAATTGAGCATTTTTCAAAGGTCTCGCTTAGAAGGAGGTAACATGCCAAGGCTTGCCAAATTAAAAAATAAAGAAAACAACGACAAGCCTTTTTTGGTGGTAATGAACGAAGATTATACATTAAATAGTAAGATGATGGATAATAAATTAGCATTGAAAACAATGTTAACCGAAAAGTCTTTAAAGGTTAGTAAAGAGGCTATATTTCTATTGGCTTCAGGTAAGCGAAGCAATTTTTATGTTGATTGTAAAATGACGGCTCTTTTCTCAAGGGGATTGGATTTAATTGGTAAAATTATCTTTGAAATAATAGCACCTCTCAATATTAATGGGATTGGAGGATTAACATTAGGAGCAGATCCCATAGCAAACGCAGTAGCGATGATAGCTGGACAAAAAGGAATTGATTTAATAGCCTTCGTAATTCGCAAAGAATCAAAAAAACATGGGTTAATGAAATGGATAGAAGGAGGGGTAAACCCCAGCGATAGAGTTGTTATTATTGATGATGTAATAACCACCGGGGGATCAACTATTCAAGCGATTGAAAAGGCTGAAGAAGCTCACTTAGAAATAGTCAAAGTAATAGTTTTGGTTGACAGAGAAGAGGGGGGAAGAGAAAATATCCAAAATAAAGGTTACGAAGTAGAATCTATTTTCACAAAATCAGAGTTAATGGAGGAATATGATAGGCTTAATCTCATGTTCGACAGTCGTAGGTTAATTTGGGGGTTAATTTAAGTCCATTTCGACATTAAGTGCCTGAAATTACACATGGCAACCCAAATTCCAATCCCAAAAGTTGTAGGCACACGATTTA
>JAUVVL010000226.1 GCA_030604635.1 Desulfobacteraceae bacterium | reverse complement strand
TGCGGCGTACGCTAAGTACGCACCCTTCGGGTACCGCGTTAGCGGTATGACACAAAATTCGCGCGCCTTGAATTTGGTCCCGCCCAGGCGGGATTACTTTGCCATCGCAATTTTGACTTTTTACGAAATCGTCATGATTTGTTTCTTTATAAAATTTTAGGGGTAGAATCGATGAAGATTTGCAGAAGAAGTTTCTTGTCGTTTTTAATTGGTGGTGCAGCCGGCACAACCATTTCACCACTACCATGGAAGGTGACGGATGACCTCTCGATATGGACACAGATGTGGCCGTGGACTCCGGTGCCGGAAGATGGTGAAATCAGTTATGTCAATTCTGTCTGCACCCTCTGTCCCGGTGGTTGCGGCATTACTGTCCGCAAAATCAATGACCGGGCTGTTAAAATTGAGGGAATGAAAGGTCACCCGGTAAATGACGGAGGGATATGCATCCTGGGCCTTTCAGGTCTTCAGCTTCTTTATGGCCCCACGAGAGTCAAGACGCCTTTGAAAAGAATGGGGAAAAGAGGTCAAGGAAGATGGGAAAAAATCTCCTGGGATGATGCCGTATCAGAGGTTGCAAAGAAATTAGGTGACTTAAGATCAAAAGGTCAGTCACACAATGTCGGTTTTATTTCAGGTTCAGATCGCGGGACAACGCCTTTGCTTTTAGACAGGTTTTTGACCGTATACGGTTCTCCCAATTTGATGCGGATGCCATCGATTCTCGACTCCTATGAGCTTACCCTTTACTTGATGCAGGGTGTTCGGGCTTTGCCCGGATTCGATCTTGAAAATGCCGACTTTGTCTTAAGCTTTGGAAGCGGGATAATCGACGGCTGGGGATCACCGGTACGGATGTTCAAGGCCAACAGCAACTGGTGCAGTGCAGGTGCAAAGGTAATTCAGGTTGAGCCGCGCCTGTCCAATACTGCTGCCAAATCGGATAAATGGATTCCCATCAACCCCGGCACCGAAGCAGCTCTGGCCCTGGGGCTTGCCCATGTGATTATTGAAAAATCTTTGCATAACCCCGTTTTTGTTAGTAAATTTTCTGTCGGATTTAATGACTGGAAGCGCCTTGTGCTCAATAATTACGACCCTGACAGCGTTGCAGCGATTACCGGAATCGACAAAACAACCATCGTCACTCTGGCCCGGGAATTTGCCCGAGCTTCAAAACCGCTGGCAATTTGCGGTCGTGGCCGGGGAAATACACCCGGAAGCCTTGATGAATTTATGGCGGTGCATGCCTTAAACGCACTTGTGGGCAACATCAATAAAAAAGGGGGTGTCTGGGCTGTTACCGAAACTGATTATGTCAACTGGCCTGAGCCGGAAATGGATGCCACAGCCGCCGCGGGTATGCAGAATGAACGATTGGATGGCGCCGGGAGTAAAAAGTATCCCTTTACACGATGTCTGTTAAACCGATTCCCTGCGGCCATCGATTCAGGAAAAAAATATCCCCTGGAGGCGCTTTTTGTCGTTGGCGCCAATCCTTTATATTCAATGCCTGACAGCAAGGCTGTAAAAAAGGCCTTCGACAAGATTCCGTTCGTGGTAAGTTTTTCTTCTTACATGGATGAAACAGCTCAAAACGCTGATCTTATCCTTCCCAACCATACTTACCTTGAGCGCTATGAAGACGTGCCGACACCGGCAGGGCTTACGAAACCTGTCATCGGCCTGTCAAAACCGGCAGTTGAACCTCAGTTTAACACCAAACATTTTGGTGATGTTATTATTCTGACGGCAAAAGCATTGGGGGGAAACCTTGCCGATGCTTTTCCGTGGGACAGTTATGAAACGTGCCTTAAAGAGACTCTGGGGGATAAGTGGAAGACCCTGGTTGCTGAAGGGTACTGGTCTGATCCGGATTTCAGGGCTCCGGCCTGGGAAACGTCGTTTGATACACCTTCCGGAAAATTCGAATTTATTAACAGTGACACCGGTTTACTGCCGCAATTCACTCCGGTAAAAATTGAAGGCGACAAAGAGTCTTATCCCCTTGTGCTCATTCCCTATGATTCCATCAGACTTGCCAGCGGTTTTATCGGTGATCCGCCGTTTGTTATCAAGACGGTTGAGGATACCGTCCTTAAAGGCAAGGATGTTTTCGTTGAGCTTAATTCGAAAACAGCCAGAGCCCAAGGCCTGCGTGAGGGCCAGTATGCAATGTTAAATACGCCGAAAGGCAAAGCAAATGTTAGGATACATCTTTTTGATGGGATCATGCCCGGCATTGTCGCCCTGCCGAGGGGACTGGGCCATGCCGCCTATGACAAGTACCTGGCGGATAAGGGTGTAAATTTGAATGAACTCATCGGTCCGGTTGAGGATCATGCTTCCGGTATGGATGCAGCCTGGGGAATCAGGGTAAAGCTGAGTAAAGCCTAATTATATTGACTATTGAAGATCGAAGATTTTTTGTGTCAGTCTTCAATCGAAGATCGTCAATCCAAAGAGGTTCTGATGAAAGAAGAACGTAAACACAAAAAAGCCAAAAAGTATGGGATGGTCATAGACCTGGACAAGTGTACCGGGTGCGGCGCTTGCATGGTGGCTTGTATGGCTGAGAACAATGTGCCGTTCAGGGCGGATGAGTCAGATAAGCTGCTCAGCATAACATGGATGCGTGTATACAAGCTGACAAACGGTGAGCCATTCCCTAAAACAGACGTATGCTATCTGCCGAGACCTTGCATGCATTGTGAGGGTCATGGCGGCCATTCACCATGCGTATCTGTTTGCCCGGCCATCGCCACGGATTACAGCGCTGAAACCGGGATTGTCAGTCAGATTTATACCCGCTGTTTTGGATGCCGTTATTGTATGGCTTCCTGCCCGTATCATGCCCGTTATTTTAATTGGTGGGATCCGGTCTGGCCTGATGGTATGGAAAAATACTTAAGCCCAAATGTTTCACCCCGTATGCGAGGCGTGGTTGAAAAATGCAGCTTCTGCTTCCATAGGTACCAGCTGGCAAAGGAAAAGGCATTTATGGAAGGAAGGCGCGAGGTCGATGAGGATGAATATCAAACGTCTTGCACACAGGCATGCCCTGCGGGCGCTATTACGTTTGGTGATCTCAACAATCCCAGGCACGCTGTTTATAAAAAGAAAAAGGACCCCAATGCATTCCGGCTGCTGGAAAGACTGGGCACCAACCCCAAGGTCTACTATCTTTCAAGCCGGGAGTGGGTAAGATGGGCGGGTGACAATTATCTCGCTGACGAAGGTAAACTTAAAAAAGCGATGCACCACGGCTAATAATTAACAGTAAGGATTTTACTGAAACTGCACATATTGAGGAGTATATAAGGTATGGATTCTGCATTAATACCCAAGGGAGTGAAACGCTGCCCATTGTGGCAATTTGTCCTGTTTGTCGGTGCGGTCGGTGTCGTACTGCTGTGGGGCGTTTATGCCATGCTTCTTTGCTGGATCAAGGGTCTTAACCAGACCAATATGAACGATTTCTACGGGTTCGCATTATGGATCTGGGCCGACCTTACGGTTATCGCATTGGGCGGCGGCGCCTTTTTTACCGGTTTATTAAGATATATCTTTGGAAAAGAAGTACTGAAAAATATCATCAATTACGCGGTTTTGATCGGGTTCATATGCTACAGCTCGGCTTTGCTCATTTTGGCCTACGATGTCGGACAGCCCCTGAGAGGATGGTTTATTTTTTGGCATGCCAATGTTCACTCCATGCTGACCGAAGTGGCCTTCTGTCTTACATGCTACTTCGGCGTTCTGACCATCGAATTTATTCCGCTTATCCTTGAAAATCGGCTGATCAACAGAGTGCGGTTCTTTCATCATCTCGGCCACAACATGCACGAAATAATGGCGGTATTTGCAGCAACCGGTGCGTTCCTTTCCTTTTTCCACCAGGGATCCCTTGGCGGTGTACCCGGCGTGCTTTTCGGACGTCCGTTTGCCTTTCGTGAAGGACTTTTTATCTGGCCCTGGACTTTCTTTCTCTTTACATGGTCGGCCGCAGCTTGCGGGCCATGTTTTACAATTCTGATTACAAAAATTACCGAAGCAGTTACAAGAAAAAAACTGGTCAAGGACGATGCCGTCGAGCTTCTTGCTAAAATTTCAGGGTGGATGATTCTAACTTACATTATCGCCAAGACCATCGATACCTTGTACTGGGCAACGGTGACGGTACCCTCCAAGGGATTTGCGCTGGAATTTTTCTATTCCAATAACCCGTTGTACGGATATTGGATACTGTTTGCTGAAATAGTAATTTGCGGCTTTGTTCCGGCAGCTATTCTGATTTTCAAAAAAGGACGTAAAAACCCTGTAACACTTTGGATTGCCGTAATCCTGGCTGTTGTCGGAGTTTGCCTTAATCGCTGGGCAATGGTGCTCCAGGTAATGGCTGCACCGGTGCTGACATTTGAAAGCTGGGTCATGTATTTCCCGAGCTGGCAGGAAATTGCCACCACAATACTCCCGGTGGCATACGGTATTATCCTGATAGCCATAGCACACCGTTATTTACCGGTATTCCCAAATGAGCCCGAACTGAATCCGCTCGAAACAATAATTGCTGAAGAACAGGAGCCGGAAGAGGCTGAGGCTGAACCTCTGGTTGATCAGGAACAGGAATTGAAACCGGCAGAAGCTTAAACCGGTAAGGAGGATTATTAATGTTTCCGTTTAATTTTGAATGGATCTGGGATATGTCTCATATGGTTTTCATGGGTGGTCTGTGGTATGCACTCAACATTATAGGCCTCGGTATGACCTACTGTATTATCAAGGCCGTCATAGACGCATCCAAGGAAAAGGATAATAATCACCACTAATATCTGGGTAATTATTCAAGCTTAAAAGCGCTTATCTCATCGATAATGTGGGGAAGCGCTTTTTTATTTTCGCGAGGTCTATATGGACAAAATTATGGTTGAAGGGGGACACGCCCTTAAAGGAGAGGTCAGGATCAGCGGTGCAAAAAATGCGGCACTTCCTATTCTTGTTTCTTCACTCCTGACCGATGGATGGAATACGTATTCCAATGTCCCGGACCTTAAAGACATCCAGAGCACAAAACTTCTGCTTTCAAATCTTGGAGCGAAGATTGAAACAGAAGGTGATATTATTCGGATAGACGCAAGCGGTCTGAACAATCACGAGGCGCCATATGATCTGGTCAGGAAGATGCGGGCCTCAATCCTGGTGCTGGGCCCCCTGCTGGCCAGGCTTAAAAAGGCCCGCGTATCGTTGCCTGGCGGATGTTCTATCGGTGCACGACCCATCAATCTGCATTTAAGGGGGCTTACCCGTCTTGGTGCTTTGATTGAATTGAAACACGGCTATGTTGAAGCTTCAGCCGATTGTCTGAAAGGAAACGAAATTTATTTAGACATCGCCACCGTAACCGGAACAGAAAATCTTATGATGGCGGCTGTTCTGGCAGAAGGAATTACAGTGCTGCGGAATGCTGCCCGAGAGCCGGAGATCGTCGCACTTGCCGATGTTTTGAACAAAATGGGCGCAAAAATAGAGGGCGCCGGCAGCTCGGTTATTGCCATTGAAGGTGTTTCTGCACTGCATCCGGTATCGGTTTCCATCATACCCGACCGCATAGAAGCCGGCACTTTCATGGTTTCGGCAGCTCTGACCGGAGGTGACGTGACTCTTTTGGATTGCGAGCCCGACCATCTTGAAGCGGTTATCCACAAGCTTAAGCTTACCGGCGCCCATGTAACCATAG
>JAUVVL010000152.1 GCA_030604635.1 Desulfobacteraceae bacterium | reverse complement strand
ATGTCTCGACCATATGCAGATAAGAGGTCAACTGCTGCAACGTTAAGCCCTGGAGCTTCATCTCAACTTGAGAGATCTTGTATGGTCTGTTTTTCTGAACAGATGTCGAAGGCTTCATATAGGTTATATGGTCTTTTATTCCTGCTTCACCTGTAAGTTTGTCGAGAAAGGAAAATAGTGTAAAACCCTTTTCCCTACCTGCAAAATGTACTTTTGATAAATCAGTCTTCTTGTTGATGGCATCGTATTCGGATTTAAGGGTTATCATCTCTTCAAGCATCTTTGTTTTAACCTGGAGTGTTCTTTTTAGGCGTTCCCTTTTGCCAACAGTCGGAAAAACGATAAAATGAATTAAAACAAACAGGCAGATAACACCTGAGACAGCATAAAGTGAGTATTTTTCACGCCTTGTCAGCTTTCTTGCCATTACATTTTACCTGTTTTTATTGTCCGTACATGTTATCTACAGATATAAAACAATCTTAACGAGTTCAAATTAAGGCAAGCTCGGCGCTTGCAGGATTTAGGTTATAAGTGCACTTGAAGCTTAAACTGTACACGGTTATCGGATCTGTTGATGTTGGCAGAGCTGATAGTGATTTTTTGAAAAAATTTAACCTGTTCCAGCCTGCTCTTAATGTCGTCCACAGAATTGAATGTGTCTGTGTTTCCGGAAATCTGCACGCTTTCTTCCCCGATTACCAGCCGGGTTAGTTTAACATCCGTCTCCTTTGGTATGAGCTTACTGATATTATTTAGAATATCAATGGTGCGGATGTGTTTGTCGGTTTCTCCCGGTAATAAAGAGTTTTTTTTCGCTGCTGCTATTTTTATCCGCATCTGCTGAAATGGATCGACAATTTTATTGACATCCGGGAATGTCGAAGTGAAGACCTTGATTATCTGATTGTTCAGGCTGGTCAGCTTCTTCTCCATAAAATATGAATCAAGAGCGACGTTGAAAAATGCCAGCGCCAGAACCATGACCGTGAGAACTCCGGCTTTAATCAAGCCTGTTTTGTGTTCCGCCCAGAATTTTTTCGCGGCAAAAGGACCTTTGCGAAAATTTAAACCATTAACCCCTTTAATTTCCATCAGCGCAAGTGAAAAGGCATTGTCCATCTGGCAGGGGTTCCAGGTCTTAGCCGGATGGTGCTGTTTTGCAATTTCTGTGTGGCCAACAAGATCTGTCCTTTTGACGGAAAGTTCCAGAAACCGTTCCATATCCTCTTCAATATCCGAATCATCAAGGCCGCATCCTGTAATAAATACGCCGTCAGGGTGAAAATCAAGACCAACAATCTCTTCAAAAGCAGAGAGTGTGCGATGTATGTTGGTGCAGAGTAATCCTGTATTGAATGAAGAAGCCTCCGAAGGTATTGGAAAAGAACGTATCAGGCAAATTCCCCCGGACAAAACACCGAATACAGTGCCTTTACTGTTATCTATGTCGACGAACAGCCAGTTTTTACGGGTATCAACAAGGTTAGCCAGGCATAGTGCCGTGGAATAACCACCAACCGTAACAATTTCGGGCTCAATACCAAACGAAGCAAGTATTCTTAAATACGATTGCAGTTTGGACTTTTCTACAGCCGCTGCAATAATGTCGGTATGATCATTATGATCAGACAATTCTACAGCATGAAAATCTATTACCAGGTCATCCACAGAAAACGGAATGGTCGGTTCAAGTTCATAAGGCAGGATCTTTCTTATTTTTTTCAGCCCTTTGAATGGGGCTTGAATGTTTCTGTAGGATATCTGGTCGGCAGGAAAGGAAGCAACGCAGATAGAACCGGATATGTTCATTTTTTCGACGATCGTCTCCAGTGAAGCAGCCATACCGCTTTCAAAATCTTGATGGTCTGATATCGAAACAGACTCATAGGCTTCGATAATGTTTTTTTTGATGCTGCTTTTTACCAGAACCGCAGATACGGCATCATATCGAATATCAAGTCCAAGGATTTTTTTGATCATGGTCCTTCCTAATATTGCAACTTCTCATCAAATTATTGGAGTCGACTTTATCATCTAATACTCCAAAACTTATTGAGAAGTTAATTGAACCCGATGCAAATCACGGGTATAGAGCCTAAATTTGCCAATTTTTTGTACCTAAATTCTGCAATTGTCGAGGATGCCGGAGATACAAGGCATCAGGTGTGAAGCTGTATTGTAATACCGCAATCACCTGATAACGCAGTAGATCTGGTATCCTCGGCAATCCCAGAGGGTCAATTGTTATCGAAAATTATGATAGAATTCCTTTAATTATTTAGCCGCATGTTGGTGAAGCTGTTTTTATTGAAAATAAGTTGCAACTATTCGAATTTAAATTATATATAGCCATTTTAGATAACAATTGATGCAAGTTTTAGGTTGTATGTAATCGGCACCCTATAACCAGATTATATTTTATTCTGTCTCCCAGCGCAAGACCCGGCATTCCCATTTCCCATTTTTTGTATTTTTTTTCCTTTTTACCACTTCTGTTATCTTCATTTTCATTTCATTTAACGTTGCAACTGACTCAATTAGAAAAAAATCGCTGGAAGTTTTAATAAGATTGGGATCGATTTCAATATTGCCAATACCCGGTACGTTTTTATACCAGGTTAGGCTTGAAAGGTCATGGATGTATTCAGAGTCCGAAGTTTCCTGTCGGTACTCGTAAATGGCCTGTGCAAGCTCTTCGTTTCCTGAAGGCAGAATTGCCGCAAGCACCGGAAGTTCTGCAGTGTTGATATTTATTTTTCCTTCATAGGTAAAGGTGTTGCTGTCCGATTTGGTCATGCCAAAGACCGTTATAAATCTTGAAATACCCGGCGCCCCCCCTGCGCCCTGGAAAAGTTCCGGAATAACACCTCTTACAAGAGCAAGTTCACCAATGTGGGTGAATGGGCCGTTGCGGCAGGAATATGGGGGGTCAAGATCCTGATAATAGCTTGATTCTGCTCCATTTAACCCTGTGATGGCTTCATCATCCCCGGAATCCAGCCAGTCCTTCATCGAGTCTACGATTGTTATGGGTTCAATGTCTTCAAACGACTCTTCCTGAGAAAGTAAAAGCCTCAAAAAACGGCTCCATAAAAACATTTGGGGGGCATTAAAGGCGCGTCCTTCAGGGAATTTAACAAGGGCGTTAACTTGGATTTTGCCAAGTTCGTCACTGATTGATAATGTGACGTTTCCATCTTCAAAGGGGATATCCCGGAGGACTTCACTGATTTTATCGGGGTTAGCCCAGTCTTCCTGCAGAGAGTCAGAATTCGAGTTGTTTTTATCCTTTACCAGCATCGCTTTTGCTGCATTTATGCCGGATGACGCCAAATGCAACAGAGTCATACGATCACGGGTTGCGGCAGCGGAGAAAACAGCAGAGCGCATCTTCCTGCTCATTTCCAACGTTACCACAATTAATACCGTTATAATTGTTAATGTAACAAGAAGGGCTATTCCGCGGTTGTTTCCTATAATTATTGCCGGCATATATATCTTTTTTTCACCATTTATTCTTTCTTCTTCCGGCAGACCGGAAGCGTTACCATGGTTTCGAACAATTTGGAGTCTGAACCATTGCCCAATTCGAGTTTGATACCAATTGCCCCAGGGGTTGCATATCCGAATTCTTCAGAGTCGGAGTCCCACAAATCGTATTCTGTTCCCTCCTGGTCATAATATTTGAATGTCAGGGTTTTAATATTTTCGCATAATACAGGGTCGCCGGCTTTTTCTTCAAAGAGTTGAAAAAGATACAGGTTGTCAGAACGTTTAAGCAGGAAATGGCTATCATCTGCAGGTTGAACATAGTAGACAATTTCTGCGATCCCGTCATGTTTGTTTTTCCCGAGCGGCAGATGTGCCAGTGAAGCAAATCTGACCCTTGGAAAGCTGGTGCTTTCAATAAAAAAATTTTCACCGACAATTCGGAAAGGGTCCGGCGGGTCGTCGAAATCCGGAGGAGTGTATTCCGGAGGCAGGGATACATGGATCGATTTCAGGTCGATAACCATCCGGTTAAGGCAGTTTTTTGCCATTTCATAGGTTGTAATGCCCTGATCAATGGTTTCGGCACTGGAAAATACCGAATTATATGAAGCAAATATAGTTGTGACAATAACAGAAAAGATAAAAATCGCAATCAAAATTTCAAGCAGTGTAAAACCGGTATCTTGAATCTTGAATCTTGTTACTTGGTATTTGATACTGGATACAGGATGCTGGATGCTGGTTCCAGGTTCAGGGTTACTCCCTTCTGACTTCTGATGCATTCCTTAATTCCTTAATCTGTCAATTTGTCAGCTCTGAAACCTGTATGTTCTCAAGCTGTATGCAAATTCATCGTTGTTTAAAAATACGGTGACATCGATTTTTTTAAGATCCTTGGCAGTATCACCAAGTGCTTCAGACTCAACATCATCAATGGCGACGTTCCAGCTGTAACCCGGAAAATCGTCACCGAAATTTCCTGAATCGCCTGTTAGATCTTCCAGGGATTTTGTTTCTAGTTCTGCCATTTTGAATTGTGCCAGCAGGGGCGCGGTTGCATAAAACCTGGATTCATAGTTCATGGAGATGGTTTGAGCATGCATTTTATATACACTTACCAGTACAATGGCGATTATGGAAACGGCCACCATGATTTCAAGCAGCGTAAAGCCAAAATCTGGTTGCAAGTTTCGGGTTTGGCGTTGCAGGTTGCAGGTTGCTTTTTTCTGCATTCTGTCCTCTGATCTCTGATCTCTGGTTATTTGTTTGTTACTAAGGCGAGCATAATAAAGTGGACATGTCTCAGATTAGTAAATCTTCAAAATCAACATATGTTTCATACATCCTGACACGGGACAGAAAAGGTTCGATAAGAAAAGACAACTGCTCGTTATCGTTGTTCTCAACATGAATCATTGCCTTGTCAGAGTAACCCCTTTTATAGAAATAAATATCCGCCCGGCCCACCGAGATTATTTCTTCGTCAGGATATTCAACATCCAGAACTTTAACATCATCCGGAAGCTCGTATGCACTCTGGGCAGCATTTTGAAGTTCTTGCTCTGACATAAGCTCATTGGTTATCCACAGCCTGTTGGAATCCAGACTGACGTGCAGAGCGTATAGCTTCTGGTCGCGGACTGCTCGCTCTTTTAAAGCATGTACTTTAGCTATAATCCAGCGCGAAACTTTTTTAGTGTTATCTGACAGAACAGAATTTTGAAATCGGGGGATGGCGAAAAAGAGCATAAGACTGATCAAAGATATAACGACAATAAGCTCGATAAGAGTGAAACCGTTGTTTTGCCTGAAGTTAATCATCATGGTTTATTGGGGAAAATGTAGATGTAACAATGGATTTTTTGTTATCACTACAGGATTCAGCAAGAACTCTGCTGATTGGGAAAAGAATCATTTCTGAATGGAAACTATTCAATTTCCCAGCTGTTAATATCCCTATTCTTGTCTTCACCGCCCGGAACACCATCAGCACCGTATGAAATGATTTCATAATCGCCGTGAATGCCCGGGGAAAGATAGACAAAATCGTTCTCCCAGGGATCTTTCGGAAGCCTGCCTTTTTCAAGATACCCGCCCTTGCGCCACTTTTTTGGGAATGGTTCAGTCTCAGGCCGTTCAATCAGCGCTTGCAGCCCCTGCCCGGTATCCGGATACATGCCGTTGTCAAGCTTGTATAATTTCAGGGCTGTTTCAAGGCCTTCTATCTGTATCTTTGCTTTAAGCTGTTTTGCCTCCTCAGGCCGTCCCATTATCCTCGGTACCAGCAGGCCGGCAAGGATTCCCAAGATTACAATGACAACCATCAATTCAATCAGGGTAAATCCACGACAGTCAATTCTTTTAAAAGGAATTATATTATTCATTCTTTTTCCATACATTTTTACATAATAAGCTGGTTCATTTCAAAAATCGGCAAGCATATCGAAAGGACGATGAAACCGACAATAATGCCCATGACTAGTATCATAACAGGCTCCAGAAGTGATGTCATTCTCATTATGCTCGTTTCTACCTCATTTTCAAACACATCTGCGATTTTATTCAACATGGCTTCCAGTTCCCCGCTTTGTTCTCCAACCCGAATCATCTGGATGGAAAGATCGGGAAAGATTTTACCTTCCGCCAAAGCCAAACCGAGTGCTTGCCCTTTTTCGACTTCTTTGGCGGCGTTTTCAATTAAATTGGCGATCAGCTTGTTTCCAGCTATATTCTTTACAATTTCAAGTGCAGGCAACAAGGAAACACCATTTTCCAGAAGCGAGCCAAGGGTTCGAGCAAAGCGGGCCGTTGCCAGTTTTTTAGTTAAAAGCCCGACACCCGGCCAAAAGAGCATGTTTTTATCCAGCAGGTAACGTCCTTTTGAGGTTTTTTTGATGCCGTTCAAGGCTATTAAAATTCCTGTCATTACAATTAAGATAATCCACCAGTAGTTTTTGAATAAATCACTTATGGTGATAAGAAAGAGCGTCGGGGCCGGCAGGGCCTGGTTCATGTCGGTAAAAATTGAGGTTATGCTGGGGACAATAAATGTCAGAAGAAAAAATAGAACCAGTGCTCCGATAAATGTCATAAAAACAGGATAAGTCAGTGCGGAATGTATTCGCTGCTTAAGGGCCTGTTGATTTTCGGTGATATCGGCAAGCCGTTCTAAAACGATTTCAAGCGTCCCTGAAGTTTCACCGGCCTGAACCATGTTTACATACAGCGAGGAAAAAGTTCTTGGATACAAAGACAAAGATCGGGCAAAGCTGTTTCCTTCCACGATTGAATCCTTGATCTTTGCCAGTATTTTTTTAAATGCCTTAGATCTGGTTTGAGGTATCAGCGTGTCGATAGCCGATACAAGGGGGAAGCCGGCACCCACTATAGTTGCCAGCTGCCTTGTCATCATCGAAACTTCAGACGGCCGGACGCGTTTAAAGTATCTAAAGATTAAAAAGGAACGGGGCTCTTTTTTTGCAGGGGTTTCATGGACTTCTTTTATTGAAACGGGAAAGGTTCTGGATGCGCGCAGCTTTTGGCGGGCAATAAGCGGGCTTTCAGCATCAACAATTCCGGAAGTTGTCTTACCCTTGATATCCAGAGCTTTATATTCATATACCGGCATTTTAACAACTCATCAAAACTGGCTTAAAAAAAGTCGTATTAATTTAGCTTTTTGAAAAACTTGTCCCACAAGCGTTCAGGTGATCCGGTTTTAAAGTGGGTCACTGTTTGACACGGTTTAAAACCGGATCACCTGAATGCGATAATGCTTTCAAAGGGCTAAAATGTTAAAAAAAGTCCATGTTTAATCATTTGCAATGCGTGCTTATAACACGGAGAAATTCGGGGTAAAAGCCTGTGTCGAGAAAATTTTCACGGGCGCCGACACAGGGCAAAATTTCAGCGTTTGCATTTCAAAATGCATGATGATAATATTTTAATTTTTGCTACTTTTCAAGTTAATATTATAACGTTTTGAAAACTTGACCGGATTGCTTCCCGCCGCGAAGCACTGCCGTAAGGCAGAACCCCCGCCCTTCAGGGCGGGGAGCTTCACAAGTTTTCTGGGATATGGGAAGCAAAAAAAAGGTAAAACAAAAAAGCATGATCTCAAAAAAAAGTCAAAATTCCGATGGCAAAGTAAAAAGCTCCAAATTCAAGGCGCGCGAATTTCGTGTCATGAGGCGTACTTAGCGTACGCCGCAATGACAACGAAATGAAGCGCAACGCAGTCCCGCTCAGGCGGGATTTACGAAGCCATCAATCTTAAGGCAAATTAATTTATGTATGAAATTCCCGTTAAGGCGCATCAGAATGTGCAGGCGGCGCAACAGGCTCATGACGAGCAAGTAAAACCCGAGGATGACCACATAAGGACCCCTTGATCCCCATTCAACCCCATAAGTTGGAAGATAGCTGAAAGAAACTTAAATAAAAGATGTTGATGTTTTGATTTCCTTTTGATACCTATAGCGATTCTCAAAATAACGTTCCAAATGGGATTGATCGGTTTCAAACATTCGCGTTTGCTGGTTTGCATCTTTTGATCGGTTCTAAGCTCGCTTCACTAAATTGCAAAAACTCGGGCTAACGCCCTCAAATCCCGCTTGCAGCGGGACAATTTGACGTTCCGCTTCGCTAAGAACCGTTAAGCAAAAGCTGCAAAAGGCTTCACGCGAATCCATGAAACCGATCTATTAACAAACGGAACATATTTTTGAGAACAAGTATAATATTTTCGGGAATTGAATATTCAGGCGAAAAGTCCTCACATTTTGCCTTAATTTGACATGGCAACCCAAGCAATAATCAAATCGAAAAAGCACTCTAATGATAAAAATAGGACTATGAAGATTAAACGAGAAGATGGTTTCACACTTATTGAGATTGTTGCTGTAATGGTAATCATGGGTATCTTGGCGGCAGTTGCTGTGTCCAAGTTCTTTGATTTGCAAGGCAGGGCCAGGGAAAAGGCAATATACACAGCAATGGCCGAGCTTAAGTCAAGGGTGAACAGTCATTTTTGTAGTGATCTGTTGGATGGAAAGTCTCCAAATGCTATCACTTATAATGCAAACGAAGTAGGTACATGGCTGAGCGATGATTTTCTGATAGAGGAATGGGATGGCACAACCAACCAAAACCCGGTAACATTTAACATCACTTATTATCCTGATCCCACGGATCACTCGAAAAATCCATTGGTAAAAGTAGGGCTAGAATTATCAAAGCCACAGTATGAATAGAAAAGAGGAAATATTCAGAATAGCTCCCTCTCTCAAACCCGCCTTTTTCTTGTTCCCTGTATTTCAGAATTTGACATCCGGTACTCATATTTGATACTGTAATGATTACGGTCTGGAACCCGCAATAAATTTGTTGTTAGACCAGATGTTCATGGTGAACACAGGGTTGATTTGCAACCTCTTTTGATATATTATTGTAAAACAAATATCATCATTATTAGAATAAGGTAAAATGATTAGAAAACTATTTGTTTACTGCTTATTGCCATTGCGATGGCATTATTAGCCGATTATCATGGAATAATAACGCTTCCCTGGTTTAAAAAATCCAAAACCTTGGAAACCAAAAGCCAACTCATACATAAGACAGAAGGAGACCTTTGAAAAATGCTCAATTTTGTTCAAGTTCAAGGAAGGCGAAAATTTTAACCACAGGAATACATGGAGTATTTTGAGGATTAAAATTTGAGCCTGACACAGAAATTGGGCAAAAGGGGGCGTT
>JAUVVL010000201.1 GCA_030604635.1 Desulfobacteraceae bacterium | reverse complement strand
ATTATTATATTTAAAAGCTTATATTTTTTATGATCGTGATAAGAATCAGGCTCTTTCTAAACGATCCCTAATACCCTCAAACAGCACACGCTTTTACATCTGATCACCCATTACGCTTAATTGAGGATAACTTTTCGATAAAACTCCCCGACACCTCAAATATTTATTCTAACAACATTACCAAAATTTCGAGCCGGGTGTCAAATCTAATAAAAATTTTGAAGGGTGAAAGGTAAGCATATAATCTCTTAGGTTCCGGCTTGTTTAATTTAGGTTAAGGTTGAGGGGCATAACCGTTGATACAGGATACAATAAATTCCCCGATCTTTTCCGCCGATACTCCAAAAAGCTCCTTCATCTCCACAAGTTCAAGATACGTGTCATCCCATACGATGCTGTTTTCCTGAACAATGTTTTTGATACGCTCATATTTACCGCCGAGGGCCTTAATCTTTATGGCCAGAGGAACACTTTCCTTGAATGATATGTTTAATAAAAGCAGATATTCGATCATGTTCGGCGTGGCAGGAGCCACGGAGATGACAGGAATAATGATAATACTGCGGTCGTCTTTACGTCCTTTGCCGATATAAACGTTACCCTCGCGTACGATGATTCTTTTGGTCCCTTTTAGTCTGTTGTCTGTTTCCACCCTGGACGGAATCGGTTTTAAGGATCCTTTTTTCTTTATTATCTCGATTGTGGTTTCATCTGTAAGTTCGCCGAGAAGGTTCAGACCGCCGATCCTGTAAAAGATGGCTCCTTTGATACCTGAAACAATTTCCTGCAGATTTTTAAGGACGATAATATTTCTGTTAATAAGCTGGGAGAAATTGATATTGTATGTGACCAGCGCATCGAACAGGATTCCCTCTAACTTTTCGCTGACACGGCTTGTACCGACAGTGACGGTTTTAGCCTGGTGCCGGATGGCATCCACAGAACGGGACATACAGTTAATCGATTCTCCCAGACATTCAAACAGAGCGTTCAGCATGTTCAGGGCCGTACCTTTTTTGCCGAAGTCTATTTCAAAATCGGATACAGGCAGCCTTCCCGACAGATATTTAAGAAGAAGGGTTAAATCTGATGCTGTTTCAAATCCAATGCCTGTTGGAAAACTGTTCGCGGCTTTTTTCCTTCTGAATTCTTTATAGAAACCAGCTATTATTTCCCGGAAGGATTTTCCCAGGATTAATTCGTAAACATCCAGACCTTTATTTACGTAATCGTCTATTGTATTCTGGATATCTTCCCGAAATCCATAAAGAAACCGTGATCCCTCGTTAATGGCAAGGGCCGCATAATATCCCCAGATATGTCCTACCAGAGTGTTTACGATGGGTGCAAGATGCTCGCTGACAATGGGTACGTGAAAAACATCTGCTGCATATGGATCAAACCTGTTTTCACCCTCGTTTGCTATGACTACGGGAGTGGCCTTGTGGGCCTGGAATATGGCAGTATCCTTTATAATATCACGGATAACGGTGTCCCTTGTCCCTGCTGCGCAGACTATGATAAGCGGTTCAGACGAAAGATCGATATGTTTTTTATCTTCAACATAATCAGATGAAATCGTCTTGTAGCAGAGTTCACTCAACTTGATCCTGATTTCATCTGCTGAAGCCTTGTTGGGTCCGCTGCCCACGGCCGCCCAGTGTGTCTTGGTTATAGCAAGCCTTTTGGCCGAGTTTTCGATCTCGCTGCGCATGGAAAGGATTTTTCTCATGTGATTGGGCAGCTCAAGAAGCTGTTTTATTTCAGTTGCAACAAAATCATCATCCCTGCGTCCTTGGAGACGGACAATATAAAGACTCAAAATAGCACCGGCAACGATCTGTGAATAAAAAGCCTTTGTTGAAGCCACTGACATTTCAATATCCCGTCCGCTGCTGGTGTACATGACACCGTCAACCTTGAAGGTAATGTCCGAATCCCTCCGGTTAACTATGGCCATTGTATAGGCTCCCCGATCTCTCACCATATCGATAGTGCGATTTGTGTCCGTTGTGGTGCCGGACTGGCTGATGGCAATCACAAGGGCGTCAGCCATACTGTCTGAGTCGTCGCCGTCATTAAGCTTGAATCCGCTGAGCTCTGATGCCTTAAGCGCGTTGATGTTAAACAAGGGACTATCCAGGTAGTAACTCAAAATATCTGCACATGCCAGGGCTGCTACGCCGGCAGTCCCCTGTCCGATAAAAAAGATTCGTTTAATCTTTTTCTTCAACAGGGCCTTTTGCACGGTCTCAGGGAATTCCTTTTCGTCCAGTGTTATTACATATCGTCGATTTTCTTCTTCCCTGATTTTCCAGCGGTTCAGAAGGGTTTTTTCCACAGAAAGCGGAGACTCCGAGATTTCTTTCAAAAAATAATGGGGAAAGCTCTGACGGTCTATGTCCCTTGATGTAATTTCTGCATACTTTATATCCTTTTCCCCAAGTTCAAACGGAGTTTGGTCGTAAAACATTGCTTTAATACCGCTTAACCCTCCGGCAGATTCCTGGTTCAAGATAAAAATCTGTCCCCGGGTCTTTCCGCTTTTACCCTCGACTTCTTTCTCCCCGTCCATTTTAAGAAAAAAGGGGGTCTCTTCAACCAATCCATATACCTCGGAAGTGGGTATAAAGTGATCTTCCGCGATACCAACAAAGATGGCCTGGCCGCTCCCTTTCTGGGCAAGGAAAAACCTGCCTGGCGCCAGGTCGGTATGCATGGATATGGCGTGGGATCCCTCGAAATCATTGACAGCCAGGCGGAATGCTTCTTCCACATCATGGCCCTGCAGGATATACTTTTCAATCTGAAGCGGAATGATCTTAGTATCGGTGGTTATATCTTTATGTATAAAACCTCCTTGTCGTTCATATTCTTTTTTCAGCTCCTGATAATTATCGATATCTCCGTTAAGACATACGTGGATTATGCCGCTTGTGTGCGCTGTATTCCCCGTGGCCTTGTTGTTAACAGGATGACAGTTCGGTTCGCTGATTGCACCCACCGAAGCCCATCGAGTGTGGGCAGAAACCGTATGATATTTGTGGGAAAATGTGACCAGTCTCTGAAGGATCTCATCGTTTTTGATCTGTTTTCGCAAAAAATGAATATTATCCCCAAGGCCGCCGATTTCTGCGGCAATCTTGTAAGTAATGGCAAGCGTAGCAAATTTCTGCCCGTTTTCATTTTTTGTCTCATTAATACTGACGCTGTTGTTGACAAGGACATCTTCCGCTGTTCGCGCTTCTAACTGATCCATAAGATTTGCGTCGCCGATGGTTTCTTTGAATCTTTTGAATTCAGCTTCATCAAGAATAAACATCAGGGAGATACCTGCTGAATCGCGGCCCCTTACCTCAAGACGGTCGATACTGTTCAGTACGGCATTGATCTTTTTGAAGATTGTCACGGCGGAAAAGGCGGGGAATTCATCGGTATTTCTTAACAGATCTTTTACCTTTTTGATATTATCGGCAATCTCTGAGGTTAGGCTCCAGGCAATGTCTTTTAACGCCTCGATACGCCGGAACATCACGTCCACCGTATCGGATCTGAGATGTCCCACATCCTCAGACAGATTTCTTTCTTCAGTGCCTATGACTCTGGAAATACGTTCGGCGATTTTATCAAGTTCTTTGTGGATGCTTAAGCCTTTGAAAATTTTATAAAAAAGCTCATCATTTTTTAAATCCCGGACTTCTTTCAACAGGGAGGCAATATTATCATCCCCGCCAATATAATTTTTGTGCAAAGAATCTTCTTTTGAACCGCATTCGTTAAAGCCATGGTTTTCGATCTTTTTGACCCTGCCATTCAAAGATGAAAGATTGACACGGTCAGCGGTTTTCTTTTTGTTTTTAAATGAAACAATCCCTGTGAGACCGCAACACAAGATGTTATCATGGCAAGGGAAAAATACGATGGAACGGTTTGGCACGCTGGTCATGTGCCTCCCAAAATAAAGATTTTGGATTAAGGGTTTGATTGTACGTACGATAAAACGAGTAATATTAGTTCGATATTTCATTCGTCTTCCACAATTGCATTCTTTGATACAATTCAAGGTTGTTTATGCAGGTTTTAGGTTAGGGGTGTTCCGGGTTTTACTTTTTTGTCCAGGGTTGCTACAAAGCATCCATTGTCATCGGCCGTTGCCAATAACATACCGTTGGACAGTATTCCCATCAATTTGGCAGGTTTTAAGTTCACAACGATAATGACCTGCTTCCCCACAAGATCCTCGGGTTTATAGCTTTCAGAAATGCCGGCCACAATCGTCCGCTTTTCACTTATATCGACTTCTAGTTTGAGGAGCTTTTTTGCCCTGGGAACTGCCTCGGCATGAATAACGGTAGCTACCCGAAGATCAATTTTGCCGAATGTATCAATGGTTATTTCGGGTTTAATTGCAGGTGTTTCAGACATTGAACCAGATATCTTCGGTAGAGAAATCTTGGTCTTGTTGAAATCGATCCTTGGAAAAAGTATTATTGATTTCGGAAGGTTAGTGCCGGGTGGTAAATTTTTCCAGGTTTTAAGGGTGTCAAGGTTATAAAACGGCTTTTTTGCGTCCATGCCGAGGTGGGTTTGCATGGTTGCCGCCGTGTCCGGCATTATGGGATAGATGAGGCCTGATATGATCCTGAGCCCTTCAAGGAGATTGTAAATCACAACTTCAAGCTGTTTTCTGTTCGATTTTTTCTTTGCCAGTTCCCAGGGTGTTGTAACATCAATATATTTGTTCAACTGATTGATAAAACTCCAGATGGCTATAATTGCCTTGTGAAAGGCAAATATTTCCATGGCCTTTTCGAATTCGGCAATGGCGATCGATGCCGCTGATTCAAGGCCGAGTTGAAACTCCTTTTCCACCTTTGTATCGACTTCCGGAACGACTCCTGAAAAATATTTGTGAACCATCGTCAAAACCCTGCTAAATAGATTCCCAAGATCGTTTGCCAAATCTGAATTAATGCGTTGTACCAGCGCTTCTTCGCTAAAGTTGGAATCAAGCCCAAAGACCATATCCCGCATCAGAAAAAACCGGAATGCATCGAGACCGTAAACACTTTTGAGTTGAAGCGGTTCTACCACATTTCCGATGCTTTTGGACATTTTGCTTTGATCAACGTTCCAGTATCCGTGAACATTCAGATGCTTATATACTGGAATGCCGGCAGCCTTGAGCATGATCGGCCAGTAAATGCCATGAGGTTTTAAGATATCTTTGCCAACAATGTGATGGGCTGATGACCAGAATGCTTTAAACAGCTCTCCATCAGGATATCCCAGAGCTGAAATATAGTTTAAAAGGGCATCAAGCCATACATATGTGACATAGTTTTTATCAAAGGGTAGCGCGATCCCCCATTTAAGTCTTGTTTTGGGTCGGGAGATGCAGAGATCTTCAAGGGGTTCCTTAAGAAAAGCCAAAACTTCGTTTTTGTAACGTTTGGGTCTTATAAAATCAGGATTGTTCTTAATGTAATCTGTCAGCCAGTCCTGATACCGGCTCATTTTGAAAAAGTAGTTGGATTCCTCGATGTGTTCGGGCTCTGTTTCATGATCAGGGCATTTGCCGTCAACCAGTTCACGATCTGTATAGAAACGCTCGCAACCAAAGCAGTAAAGGCCTTCATATTCGCTGAAATAGATATCGCCTGAATCATAGATCTTTTGCAGTATCTGCTCCACTAACGCAATATGGGATGCATCGGTAGTACGGATAAAATGATTATATTTGATACTAAGCTCAGGCCAGAGAGCCCTGAAAAGCCCGCTTATCTTGTCTACATAGATTCTGGGGCTTAAATTCTCCTTTTTAGCAGCACGTACGACCTTGTCGCCATGTTCGTCCGTGCCGGTAAGAAAGAAAGTCTCTACTTGACGCATGGTGTGAAACCGGCATGCAACATCTGCCACAATAGTCGTATATGCATGGCCAAGGTGTGGCCTGGCATTAACATAGTAAATAGGTGTTGTTATATAAAAGGTTTTGGGCATTTTTTTCCTATTTGTCGTCCTTAATGATTTCATTTAATCCTGCTTCTATTTCCCGGCCGCCATCTAAACGGATTGCTATGCGATTGCTTATAGCGTTATGGCGAATCACTTGACCTTCTCCACTTAAGGTTTTTACGGTTTTCCCGATTTTCGGAAATTGTGACCTGATTGCCTTGTACATTTCATTTTCAAAGGTAAGGCAGCACATCAGTCGGCCGCATTGCCCGGAAATTTTGGTGGGGTTTAATGACAACCCCTGTTCTTTTGCCATACGTATGGAGACAGGTGCAAATTTCTCCAGATATGCCGAGCAGCATATTTCAAGTCCGCACCTTCCGATACCGCCACACATCTTGGCCTGGTTGCGTATCCCCACCTGTCGCATCTCTATTCTGACACCAAGCTCTTTAACCAGCATCTTGACAAGTTGCCTGAAGTCAACACGACCTTCGGATGTGAAATAAAATGTCAATTTGCTGGCATCAAAGTTACCTTCCACGAAAAAAAGGTTCATTTTGAGCTTGAGTTCCTTTATACACTTAAGACAATAGGCATGGGCATGTTTTTCGGTTTCAAGATTTTTTTCTCTTCGATGAAAATCTTCTTGACTTGCCAGACGAAAAACTTTTTTCAAGGGTTTTCCTGATCTGCCGGCAGCGGATTCGTCACGGGGTACAGGTGGGACTGCCACCATTCCGAAACCGAGGCCCTGATCGGTCTCCACTATCACATGATCTCCCTGATTAAGTACAAATGCACCGCTGTCAAAGTCGTAAATCTTGCCGGCGGTCTTGAATCTTATACCAACAACTTTTCTCATATTTTAGAGCCCGTTAATTTATTTGTGCGTTGACATACAATATTTTACGAAACCAGCATATTTGTATTAGTTCAGCCACAAAGGCACTAAGACACTAAAATTATAATATGATTCTTTTAATGCCATTTTTAATAAGAGGCACGTTAAAATTGACAAGAAACCCAAATAGATTCTTCTCTTTTTGATAAAGATTAATAATTCATACCT
>JAUVVL010000280.1 GCA_030604635.1 Desulfobacteraceae bacterium | reverse complement strand
TCAAGGAAGGCGAAAATTTTAACCACCCCAGTACGATCTATCGGACCTACGGGGCAGGCACGAATACATTGAGTATTTTGAGGATTAAAATTTGAGCCTGACATCCCGCCAATGGCGGGAGGCAAAAGGGGGCGTTTTGCAAAGGTCTCAATATCATTTTTAGGAGCCCTGCCTGAAAAGACCGGGCTTTTTTTATGTGATCCCGAATCACGATAAAAATTTTCAATGTTTGAGAAAATGAAAAAATTAACCTTTCCAGCGCCAATTTCTGCAAAAAATTGAAGCGCAAGGTAACACTACCCGAGTTTTCCCACCTTTTTTTCGACCGCTTCAAGGATCTTTCCGCTTTGCACAAGCTGTTTAATTGTATCAATATCACTTGACAGTACGCGGTCGTCGTCCAGACGGGGTACAGCATCCCTGATGATCGTATAAGCTGCCAGAGTTCCTTCACCGGGTTTCACATTGGTGAAAAGATCCAATGCCTGAGCGCCACACAGAAGTTCAATGGCGATGACGTGTTCCGAATTTTTCACGATCTCTCTGCATTTCCGGGCGGAAATGGTGCCCATGGAGACATGATCTTCCTTGTTGGCTGAAGTGGGGATGGAGTCCACACAGGCGGGATGGGAAAAAACCTTGTTTTCGGAGACAAGGGACGCGGCCGTATACTGGGCAATCATGAATCCCGAATTGAGACCGCCGTCGCTCACGAGAAAAGCCGGCAGCCCGCTCAGTTTCGGGTTCACCAGCCGTTCGATACGCCTTTCTGAAATGTTTGACAATACCGAAACAGCCATACAAAGAAAATCCATGGCAAGTGCGACCGGTTGGCCATGAAAATTTCCGCCCAACAGGAATTCCTTCGATTCCGGAAAAATCAGGGGATTATTTGTCGAGGAATTCATCTCCGTTTTCACCACTTTTTTGGCGTAGGTGATGGCATCCTTGCTGGCTCCATGGACCTGAGGAGAGCATCTTAATGTATAGGCGTCCTGGATACGGCAGCAGTCCTTGTGAGAAGTAACGATCTCGCTGTTCCGGGTGAGTCGAAACATGTTATCAGCGGCTGCGGCCTGTCCCGGATGAGGTCGTACCTGCTGAATCCTCGGGTCGAATTCCATCCGGCTCCCCATGAGGACTTCAAGACTCATGGCCGCCGCGATATCGGTCAATTTGGAAAGATTCAGAGCATCATAAACCGCAAGCCCGCCCACAGCGGTCATTACCTGGGTGCCGTTTATCAGCGCAAGTCCCTCAGCAGCTTCCAACCGGAGGGGTTTTAAACCACAGCGTTTTAAGGCTTCTTTTCCGGATATTCGCCGGCCGTTGTAAAAGGCTTCTCCCTGCCCGATCAGAACAAGGGAAAGGTGCGCCAGGGGAACCAGGTCACCGCTGGCCCCCACAGACCCCTTTTCCGGTATAACGGGACAGACTCCCTGGTTGAGAAGTGTTATAAGATTCTGAACCGTTTCCAAACGGATGCCGGAATGCCCCTTTGCCAGATCCTTAATGCGAAGAGCCATGACAGCCCGAACTATCTCTTGGTCGAGCACGTTCCCTACTCCTGCCGCGTGACTCATGAGGATATTTTCCTGAAGTCGCCGTGTGTCTTTCCTGGAAATGGCTACATCGCTCAGAGCCCCGAAACCGGTCGTGACCCCGTAAATCGATTTTTCTTCCCGGACCAATTGTTCGATCAATTCGCGGGTTTTATTTATCCTCTTTTCAGACCCTTTTGTTAATTCAATCTTGGCACCCTGTCTTGAAATGCATACTAAATCTTCAAGGGTCATTTCGTCCATTCCGATCAAAATTTCTTTCATAACAGACCTTCCTTATTTTATCGGGTTGCCGTATTTTTCTTGATGTGTGGACTTGATTAACAATAATGTATTAATATATCTTTTTGAAAAACGTGTCCCACAATGCGATAATGTTTTCAAAGGACTAAAATGTTACACATTAATATAAATGAAAGGGAATTACAATAATAGGGAGAAGATTAAAATGATTCGCAATAATGACATATCAAAGGCCATGACGATTCAATTGGAAGAAATATTTGAAAAATTACCCGAAATGCGTGAATTTGATGAAAGTATCCGCAGGGCGCCCAAAAGGAAATTTACCCTCAATCAAAAGGAAACCGAGCTCGCCTTAAAAAATGCACTGAGATATATACCTGAAAAATGGCACAAAAAACTGGCGTCCGAATTTTTGGATGAGCTTTTAACAATGGGAAGGATTTATGGGTATCGCTTCAGACCGGAAGAGGAAATTATTGGCCGGCCAATAGATGAATATAAAGGAAATTGTATTGAAGGGAAAGCATTTCAAGTGATGATCGATAATAATCTGGACTTTGATATCGCACTTTACCCATATGAGCTCGTTACGTACGGTGAAACCGGCCAGGTCTGTCAGAACTGGATGCAGTACAGACTCATTAAACTGTATCTGGAGGAGATGACACAGGATCAGACACTGGTTGTCGAATCAGGTCATCCCCTTGGATTATTTGCGTCATCGCAAAAAGCGCCGCGAGTAATCATAACCAACGCGCTCATGGTCGGCTTTTTTGACGACCAGGAAAACTGGCACAGGGCCACTGCATTAGGTGTCGCCAACTACGGCCAGATGACGGCCGGTGGATGGATGTACATCGGACCACAGGGCATCGTACACGGAACATACAGTACAATTCTGAATGCAGGGCGGGCGAAGCTTGAAATACCTCCGGAGAGTGATTTAAGAGGTTATCTGTTTGTATCGTCAGGCCTCGGCGGCATGAGCGGTGCGCAAGGCAAATCCGTTGAGATAGCAAACGGCGTCGGTATCATTGCAGAGGTCGATTATTCAAGAATTCAAACAAGGCACAAGCAACAATGGGTCAGCAAAGTAGTCGATGATCCCGGCAAGGCATTTGAACTGGCAAAAAAATATCAGGATAAGAAGCAGAGTATGGCCATTGCATTTTATGGAAATATCGTAGACCTGCTTGAATACGCAGTAAAGCATCAGATAAAAATTGATCTATTATCAGACCAGACCTCCTGCCATGTGGCTTATGACGGCGGGTACTGCCCCCAGGGGTTGACATTTGAACAGCGTACCGAACTTCTTAAGAAAGATCATGAAAAATTCAAAAAATATGTAAACACCTCCTTAAGACGCCACTATGAACTCATCAAAACGCTTGTGGATAGAGGTGTTTACTTTTTTGACTATGGAAACAGCTTTTTAAAGGCGGTATTTGATGCCGGGGTTAAAGAAATCTGCAAAAATGGTGAAGATTCCATGGATGGATTTATTTTTCCATCCTATGTTGAAGATATAATGGGGCCCTTGTTGTTTGATTATGGTTACGGCCCGTTTCGATGGGTCTGTCTCAATGGTAAAAAAGAGGATTTATTAAAGACCGATGCTGCTGCCATGGGATGCATCGATCCGGATAGAAGGTACCAGGATAGAGATAACTATTTATGGATAAAAGATGCTGATAAAAACAACCTCGTGGTCGGAACCCAGTCCAGAATACTATATCAGGATGCCATGGGTAGAATGAAGATTGCCTTGAAATTCAATGAGATGGTCAGAAACAGAGAAATCGGGCCGGTCATGCTGGGAAGAGATCATCATGATACCGGCGGTACCGACTCACCTTTCAGAGAAACTGCGAACATAAAAGACGGCAGTAACATCATGGCGGATATGGCAACACAATGTTTTGCCGGGAATGCCGCCAGAGGTATGAGCCTGGTTGTGCTGCACAACGGCGGCGGCGTTGGAATCGGCAAGGCGATAAACGGTGGGTTCGGACTTGTACTTGATGGGAGTGAAAGGGTCGATAATATCATTAAGAGTGCAATACCATGGGATGTTATGGGAGGCGTTGCCAGACGCGCATGGGCAAGAAATGAAAATTCCATTGAAACAAGCATGAAATTTAATGAAACAAGAAAAGGAACAGATCATATTACGCTTCCGTTTATACCTGATGAAAATCTAATAAAGGATCTGGTAGCCGATGCATTTATAAAGTGAGACCTTTGAAAAATGCTTCCCGCTAAAGCGGGATTCAAGTTCAAGGAAGGCGAAAATTTTAACCACCCCGTACGATCTTCCGGACCTACGGGGCAGGCACGAATACATTGAGTATTTTGAGGATAAAGCTAAAGCTTCACTTCGTGCAAAATG
>JAUVVL010000148.1 GCA_030604635.1 Desulfobacteraceae bacterium | reverse complement strand
GGAACAATTGTCAGCAGATTTGTTAAAAGAACCAAAAGACCCGGGCTCTTTACTGCTGTCGCTGATCAGGGAAGATGTTTCCCGGCTGACCGTCAACCTGATTACCGGAAAGATATCTTACAAGAAGCTGGAACTTGACATGATGCCAGCCCGTCTGGCCCTGTACGCCTTTTTTGTCATGCAGAAAAAGAACTGCTCGCAGGAAACTGAAAGTTGTGGCAATTGCACAGAGTGTTTTCTCGACATCCAGACTGTTTTTGAAAAGCAGGATCAGATTACCAATCTTTACCGCAAAGTTTGTGGCACTCGCCCAATAAACGAAATGAGCGATTCCGGAATTACCAGTCTGAGCACAGAAAACTTCAATATGTATAAGGGTAAGATAAAAAGGGACCTTTTGAACAGGTTCGGCCCGTATGCATTAAAAGAGCTTGACATTGCATCAACAGGAACACGGCCCAACACTATGTACGGCATCAGTATAGACAGGAATAAAATCGAAATTGTTATATGAAAAGCCCTTGACATTTTAAGCAATTTCAATTATTGATAATCAATTATTGACAATCAATAAAGTTGAATAATATGGCTAATCCATTCACATTGCGAGTTATTCCCCCCCGTTTTCCTTTTTGCGATCGGACTTCCGAGCTTAAAGAGCTATATTCCCATGCAGAAAATAAAACCAATGTTGTATTATTTTCGCCCAGACGCTACGGCAAAACTTCGCTTATAAGAAGACTCCAGGCCGACCTGTCCGACAAGGGTTTTTTTACGGTTTATGTCGACTTTTTTATGGCGACCTCTGAAAATGAAATCGCCCGGCGTATTTCCCAAAGTATATATTCTGTCTTGCATGAACGTGAATCCCTGTTGGACAAAGGCGTTCGTTTTTTAAAAACATTTAATACCTTTCATCCGGTCTTTAAACCCTCTCCTGAAAGCGGTTTTTCCTTTTCTGTTGAGCCTGTTTCATCACTTATGCCCGGTATCGACCTCGTTGATAAGGTAATGGAAGAACTGGGGGTATTTATACGCAGGGAATCGATAAACGCCCATATTGTCTTTGATGAATTCCAGGAAATCAGCGAACTGAAAAATTCATCCATAGAAGGGGTGCTGAGAAGACACATCCAGGAGCAACAGGCATCCTATTTTTTTGTGGGCAGCCGCCGGAGAATTCTTCTTGATATGTTCAACAGAAAAAACCGGCCGTTTTATCAAAGCGCAATAATGTATCCCTTAAGACCTCTACCTGATAAGGAACTCGCTTCATTTTTGGTTGAAAGATTTGAGGAGGGCGGAAAAAATTGTTCCATCCGTGTCGCTGAAAAAATTTCGGAAAAGGTTTCTCAGTATCCTTACTATGTCCAGGCCCTGGCATATAACATATTCGAAATTTCCGAAGATACCGTTTCGGAAAACGATATTCAGACCGGTTTTAACAACATGCTGGCTTCGGAGAGATACGGCTACGAGGCTGTTGTTCAAGGACTGACAGGCTCACAGATCGCCCTGTTGAAAGCGCTTGCCGTTGATCCTGTCTCAAAAATCCTTTCTACTGAATACATGAATCGTCACAGGCTATCTGCCGGCGGAATTCAATACGCACGCAACAAACTGGAAAAACTGGATTTAATAGAGAAACACAACAATATCTGGAAAATAGTCGATCCGGTCTTCGGCTGCTGGCTGGGAGGGTATTGATATGGGCGTATACATTCCGCATGGGTAAATACCTCGTGCTGTTTTTAGCAACGTTGCAGTGGTTGAAGTAGATACTACCTGTGTATATATAGTGAAAACTACAAACCCATTTGGAGTCTACTATGGATGAAACAACTTTAAAAATCGCTATAGCTGCTTTTATGCATGACATTGGCAAATTTGCCGACAAAGATGTCTTTAACATTTCAGAGCAGTTCTTAATTGACAATGCTGATCTGTATCAACCGCATTACAAAGGAAATTATACTCACCGTCATGCCGTCTATACTGCTGCCTTCATTGATCATATAGAAAAATTGCTGCCCCAGAAATTTAACCAGGCAAATTGGGGCCTCGAAGACAGCTTCATCAACTTGGCTGCCGGTCACCACAAGCCTGAAACCCAAATGCAATGGATTATCGCAATGGCTGACCGAATAAGCAGCGGTTGGGACAGAGACGAATTTGATAAAGAATACAACCGTGCAGTGGCGTGGCAGAACTATAAGCAAACGCGTCTTTTACCTATTTTTGAGCGCCTTATGTACGAGGAAGAAAGTGAGCCGGAAACCTCGGATAAATATTCTTGTTGTTATCCATTAAAAGAAATATCGCCAATGAACATTTTTCCGGGCACAAAGAATCAAGTCCGTCCAAAAGACAACCAAACGGCCATTGAAGAATATAAAAACTTATTTAATGAATTCGTATACGCGCTTGAACGTCTTCTTCATAAGGAAGAAAACCTTGAATTGTGGTTTGAGCACTTTGACAGCCTGATGATGGTCTTTACTTCCGCCATACCTGCGGCAAGGGCGGGTAACGTAATCCCTGATGTGTCACTTTACGACCACTCAAAAATCACAGCAGGGCTGGCCGTTGCCATATATCTTTATCATCAGCATACAGACAGCATGACAATTGATGCGATCAAGGATTATGGCAGCAAAAAGTTTCTGCTCATCAGCGGAGATTTCTACGGGATACAAAATTTCATCTTCAGCGATAGCGGAGAGGCTGGGAAAAATCGCGCAAAGATACTGCGGGGGCGTTCATTTGCCGTTTCTCTGTTTTCGGAACTGGCAGCAGACATGCTCTGCCGGGAGATCGGCATTCCATCGTCTTCGCTTCTACTTAATGCGGCGGGCAAATTCACAGTAATTGCACCCAATACAGAAGCGGCAAAAAAGGCTATAGATGCAGTGGAAACATGGGTGAATGACTGGTTGATGAAAGTCTCTTTTGGAGAAAATTCTATCGGGATGACTTATCTTGAGGCATCGGCAGAGGATTTTATTAGAGGGAAGTTCGTCGAAATCTGGGATCGGCTAAATGAAAAAATGGAAGGAAAGAAGTTCCAGAAAATATCTATGGATAACTTCGGAGGGACAGTTGAGGGATATCTCGATAGTTTTTACAATGACCTGACACATTCCCTCTGTCCTTTTTGTTGCAAAAGGCCGTCAAATCCTGACGTGGAAAATTCAAAGTATGCTGGGGCAGCGATGTCTGCCTGCAGGATCTGCCGCGATCACATTTTTTTGGGCGAAAATCTTGTCAAGAAAAGGCGGCTGGCCATAACCACCCATGATGCGGATATAAAGGGAACGGACAAACTGCTTGAACCGATTTTTGGTGAATACCAGGTTGCCTTTGTTGATGGTGGCATGAAGGGGTTGGCAAGATCCGGCCAGCTTCTAAAATACTGGGATATCTTTATCGATCCGGATGGTGTTGTAGCCAGGGATGTGACCGCAAGGTTTATCAACGGCTATGTGCCTCTTTACAGAGATGAAGATCTTAATGATGAAAGAATAATTGAAGGTGAAAAGAGTGAAAAGAAAAAGGAAGAACTCATTGAACAGATAAGGGAAAATGTTCCTAAGACTTTCGAGCATATAGCCAGTAAGGCCCTGAATCCTAAAAAGAATGGTGATGGTTATTGCGGAATTGAGGCGCTGGGAATACTGAAAGCGGATGTGGATCAACTGGGTCTTCTCATGTCTTGTGGTTTAAAGAAGGAACAGTTTACAATCTCCCGGCTTGCGACTCTGAGCAGACAATTGAACTTCTACTTTGCCGTTTACCTGCCGCATCTTTTAAAAACCGACCCCAGCTTTAAGGATACCTATACAGTGTTTGCCGGCGGAGACGACCTGTTTCTTATTGGGCCTTGGAACCGGATCATCGAACTATCTATCCTATTGCATAAGACCTTCGCAGATTATGTATGTCATAATGAAAAAGTTCATTTTTCGGCAGGCATCAGCCTTCATAAACCGCACACTCCTCTGGACAAACTCTCTGATGCTGCGGAGACTGCTATTGTAAAATCAAAGGATGAGGGAAGAAACAGGGTAACCCTATTTTTTGAAACAGTAGATTGGGATGAATTTATGAAATTAACAGAAATCAAAGATACTTTGCAGACATGGCGTGACAATGAGCTGATAAACAATGCTATGATATACCGTTTGAATGATTTCATCAGCATGGCTGAATTGGAAAAGCAGATAAAAGCGGACAGTGAAGGAATTTATCTTGAAGATATGGAATGTCTGAAGTGGCGCGCACTGTTCAGTTACACAACTGCGCGTAATGTGGGAAAAGGATTAAAGGGAGAAGAAAAAAATAAAATGATAAGTCAATTCTCGAAAGTAGCGGCATGGCTTGAGGAATATGGAGGCAAGCTGAAGATAGCCCTCTGGGATGTCATATATAACTATAGGTAAGGAGGAATAAAGATGATCATCTTTTATAAGGATAAAGAGAAGCGGATATTGAATCCGGTACTGTTTTCAGAAATTGCGATGGATTGGGCAGAAAAAATTCATGACAGAGGTGGAAAGAATGCAAATAAGCGATCTCAACTGCGAAAATTTTTCGATGAAGTAATCCGTCTCAATTCACTTTCCAAAAGCAATCCCGGAAATTGGGACAATATTTTGCCCTATGTGAATATGCTGATAGCCAAAGCGGCTTATGCACAAGGCAGGGGAAAAGTGACGCAAGAATTTGTAGACTTGATTAAAGGCTGTATTGATCAGGTGCACAAAGATAGAGATCTGGATATTTTTGCAAATTTTTTCGAGGCATTTATAGGATTTTACCGAAAATACGGCGAGAATTAGGAGGGAAAATATGCAGCTACAATTAATAGATATCAAGGAGATTAAAGGCAAGATAGTATTGAAAAGCGGACTCCACATTGGGGCGGGTGATACTGAGATGCATATAGGCGGCACTGATAACCCCGTTGTAAAGCACCCTCATACCGGGCTTCCATACATTCCAGGCTCTTCGCTAAAGGGCAAAGTGAGGTCTCTGCTAGAGATGGAGAGCGGCTTGATGACCAAAACGGACGGTAAACCATTGCAGGCCAGTCAATTAAATCAATTGAACGGCGAACAGAAAGAAAAATGCACCAAGATTCTCAAGGTTTTCGGATCAAGCGGAGCGGATAGTGAAGAGATTGCCAGGCTTGGTTCTACCAGGGTTTCATTCGCCGATTGTTCCGTAAGCGATAGATGGCAGGAAAAGGTTCGTGAAGAGCGTCTCGGTTTTTTTGAAGTAAAATCTGAAAATACTATAAACCGTATCCGTGGCATTGCTGAACACCCTCGATTTATCGAAAGAGTTCCTGCGGACACGGAATTTGACTTTACCGTTTCTCTCAAAATACTGGGAGAAGAGGATAATGAGCTTTTTGATTACCTTCTTTTCGGCCTGAAGCTTCTGGAAATGGACGCTCTGGGTGGAAGCGGAAGTCGAGGGTATGGGAAAATAGAGTTTGATTTTGATGATGAGGATATAAAGAAAAGGTTTGAGGACATTAAACCATTTGATAACGGAGGGAAAGCGTCTTGAAACTCTATGAAATTATAGTCAAACCACTGTCCGGCTTTGGAACGTCGCTGAAAGGTGATACGCTTTTTGGACATTTTTGCTGGCAGGCGGCATATGATCCCTCCCTGCTCAACGGTGGCCTCAAAAAATGGATTTCTTGCTATGGAGAAAAGCCGTTTGTTGTGTTTTCGTCAGCCTGGCCAAAAATTGAGGACAACGGAAAATTCTTCTACACCTTTAAAAGGCCGGATATGCCCATTTCTTTTCTTTTTCCAACATCAAAGAAGAATAAAAAAGAAACGATCAAACAGCTTAAAGAAAATAAGAAAAAGAAATGGATGAAAGTAGAGGAAAGCCTGTCTTTAGACTTGAATTCTGTTGAATATTTGACAAGCAAGGATCTCGTAGAAAAGGCGCACAGGCAGGCGACCAATGATACAAGGAGAATAATGAGGGGGAAACAACATAAGGAGTTTTGTCTCGAATTTATTCAGCAGCACAATACGATCAACCGCATGACCATGACAACCGGTGAAGGAATGTTTGCCCCATTTACAGAGACAATCTTTTTCTATTACCCTGAAACGGAACTGGCTGTTTTTGTGCTCATAGACGAGGAGGCAACGGACATTGAGAAAGTCTGCACAGCCCTGAAGAATATAGGAAAATTCGGCTTTGGCAGGGATGCTTCAACAGGCTGCGGACGGTTTGAACTATGTAAACATGATGAAATTCCTTTACATTCCGTTGAATCTCCCAATGCCTGCTATGTCTTGGGACCGGTTGTGCCTGAGAAAGGCCTGTTCTCCGACCATTATTTTACGCCATTTGTCCGTTTCGGAAAACACGGAGATGTTCTTGCCAAATCGGGAAATCCTTTCAAGAATCCCGTACTTATGGCGGATGAGGGGGCAATATTTATGACGAAGAACCCAGATGTTTTCAAAAGTCCATACATAGGCAAAGCCGTGTTTAATACTTCTAAGGTTAAGGAACATACGGTGGTCCATCAGGGCTATGCTCCTTATCTTCCCTTCAGATTGGAGATGAGACATGAAAGGACCAATTAAATTTTATGTACGAACGATTTCACCCATACATATTGGTTGCGATGAAGTTTATGAACCAACGGGCTTTGTTTTGAATGAGAATGCACGGCAAATGATAGTGTTTGATCCTCTTTCTTTTATTTCACAAATGGAGGATGCTGATAAAACCAAATTTTCACAAATTTGTGCAAGAGGTACCATCGCTTCTATTCTGGAAATCTACAAGTTCATGCAGGACAAGACCGCTGAGGGACGGATTGTTGATGTATGTCACGATTTCCTTGAGCATTACAAGCAGACGTTTTCCATTCCTATGCGAAATAAAAGAGAGATTCAACAAAATTTGAACAATTTTGCAATTCCACGCACCGCCTTTCGCAGTATTGACCAACGGCCTTATATCCCCGGATCTTCTCTCAAGGGAGCCCTTCGTACCTCATATCTAAACCTGATGGAGAGTGAAAAGAAATTATCTCAAAGAGCGAAAGAGCGCGATGCGAGGAACCTGGAACAGCGGCTTATGGAATATGGTGGGATTCCCTCTGACCCCTTCCGCATGGTCAAGGTCTCTGATTTCATGCCTCTGGGGGAAACACGGACCCGAATTGTTTACGGTGTAAATAAAAAGAAAAAAACTACTGATCAAGATGCGCGCGGGTTACCTCTTATATTTGAGGTAATACCGCCCGGTACCGTTTTTGTGGGTACAATTTTCGTTAGCTCGCCTTTACAAGGGTCAGGCATCAGCAAACATGTTTCCATTGAGAAACTCTTGAATAGCTCCACTATGTTTTACACAGAGGAAAAGCAGCGAGAAGACAGAGAATTGGCAAACATTGGAGTTGTGATTAATTCCGATTATGTCCGGTTTCACGATCAGAAAAACTCATTTCTGGTACGCGTTGGACGGCATTCCGGCGCTGAATCAGTAACCATTGAGGGACACAGGAATATCAAAATTATTATGGGAAAGGGAGAAAAGCCCAAATATATAGGCCACGCAACTACTCTCTGGCTGGCATCGGAGACGAGGAAACCGGCATCATTGGCTAATCTACAGCCTTTTGGATGGGTTCAGTTAAGCATATTGACAGATGATTTGTCAGAAGAGTTTCAAATCAAAGAACAGAAGTGGCAGGAAAAGGAGGACAAGCATCGGGAGATACGTCAAGCAGAGGTCGAAAGTAAAGCTGAATTAAAACTACAGGCCGACGAAGAGGCAAGAAGGTTGGAGCTTGAAGCAGAAGAAAGGCGTAAAGAGGAGGAAAGGAAAAAAGCAGTACTTGAGGCCATGTCTCCCGAGGAGCGAGATATTTCAGCCGTCAACGATCCTAAAATTACAGAAAATCAAGTTGTCAAAATATACAACAAAATTGATGATTTTTCGGAAGAAAATAAAACAAGGTTAGCGTTGGCCTTGAAAACATACTGGGAAGCATGTGGCAAGTGGAAGAAGACAAAAGGGAAAAAGACAAAGGGCGTGCTTAAACAAATAGATAGAGTTGAAAAGGTTAAAAATATTTTAGGTCAGAAATAATCTCGTTTCTACTTGTTAAGATTTAGTTTTGGCTCAAAATAAGAAAATGAAAAAGTTTTATGAACATATGTTTGCACCCAAAAAGGAGCAATAAGCAACCGTGACATCAAAAAAACTAACCAATGTTCTCAAAATAATATCAGATAATCTCACACAAGAGCATATCTCATACTCCTTGATAGGGGCGCTTCCATTGAGTTTATATGGGCTCCCAAGATTCACTGCGGATATCGACCTGTTAACAGAAGGGCGCTTTTGGTCTCGAATCTCACCGATCATGAAAAAACTGGGCTACACCTGCTATCAGAAGACCGAGTCTTTTGCCCAGTTTGATTCTGAAATGGGAGTCCTTGGAAAAATTGACTTCATGTTTGTAGGCACACCGGAAGGGAAAGATATATTGAAAAGGCGATATTCTTGCTGTCATGGATTTATACAAAAACCGTTTGATTCCTGAGAATTTCGAGCCTCTGGATATGGACCGTGTTTATCTTTTCGCAGAAAAATTTGGCCAAAAGGAAAAGGCCCAAAGATACTTTGATGAGATATTCGGTGTTTCTGATAAGCCGGGGGATTTTGGATTATGATGAAGAATCAACATTCTATAAAGGAACAAAGAAAACAGATCATTGAAATGATTGACGCTTCATGGGAGCTGGCGCAACGGCTGGGCGAGCACCCGGTTAAAACCGGATGTAATTGCATCTCTTGTCTAAACAAGAGGAAACGCATTTTAAAAAAACAGGAAATGAAATGGAAGTTTAATTTATAATCCGTTAAATGGCAAAACATGGGCCTCATCATAATCTCATAGCCTTAATTCAAATTTTTGCGAGCGGTGCAGTTAGGCTGAGGGCCATGCATGTTTAAAGTGGGCTATATTCACCACGGAGCCGCGGAGAGCGCAGAGATCGATTCTTTTGTTGTTTTCCGTTGAGACGGACGGAAAACAATAAGCTCAAGCCTTATGGTGTATAAATGAACGCCGGAGAATATTCGATCTTCTGGTATTTTTAACTATCACGAAACGATGGAGATCATTTCGTTTCTGCCGTCCGTGCCCCGTGGAATGCGGAGCCTATTCCTCTGGGGGTGGTAATTTGACTTCAATGATAGAGCTTTTCGACTCAGGTCAGGAACAGAAGAAAAAAGGAATTCAGAAGAGCCGAAAAAAATATTAGGAAAGCCATGGCAAATGGGAAAAGCAAACTGAAAGAAAAGGAAAATCAGCTACTCGCAAATATTAAGGCGAACATTTCTGCTCTTGATGCTCTTTTGGAAGAAATAAGTTCTCACTGGGTTTATGAAGATCCTATTTACCGCTTCTACTATCAATCTTTCAAGGTTTATAGGCTTCAGAATATAACCAGGAGAATTGTTGATGCATTGAGGGACCT
>JAUVVL010000137.1 GCA_030604635.1 Desulfobacteraceae bacterium | reverse complement strand
GGAACAATTGTCAGCAGATTTGTTAAAAGAACCAAAAGACCCGGGCTCTTTACTGCTGTCGCTGATCAGGGAAGATGTTTCCCGGCTGACCGTCAACCTGATTACCGGAAAGATATCTTACAAGAAGTTGGAACTTGACATAATGCCAGCCCGTCTGGCCCTGTATGCCTTTTTTGTCATGCAGAAAAAGAACTGCTCGCAGGAAACTGAAAGTTGCGGTAATTGCACAGAGTGTTTTCTCGACATTCAAACAATTTTTTCAAAGCAGGAACAAATTACTGATCTTTACCGCAAAGTTTGTGGCACTCGACCAATAAACGAAATGAGCGATTCCGGCATTACCAACTTAAATGCAGAAAACTTTAATTCGTATAAAAGCAAAATAAAGGAGCATCTTCAGAACAGGTTCGGCCCGTATGCATTAAAAGAGCTTGAAATTGCTTCAACAGGAACACGGCCCAGCACATGTTACGGCATCTTGATGGACAAGATAAAGATTGAAATTGTGTATTGATTTTGTAATGTTTCAATATCGTTATCATAAGAGGCAATTTCAAATCGTCATCTTTTATATGCTTGACAGATATGATCAGATACTCTAAGATATCATCAGTTGGTTTGGGAGGAAAGTATGGGGCGGGGAAAAGCTTTTCAATGTGAGATCACTGTATCATCTGGAGTAAGAGATAAGCTACTAAAAAAACACAGAATTGAGATCTGGGAGATTGAAGAGGTTATTTATGATGATCCTTATGCGTTCTCTATAACATATCGAGATTGTTATTTTATTTATGGACAAACCTTTTCGGGGAGATATCTTCTATTATTGGTAAGAGTACTATCTTCACAAGAGGTTGCCAAACTGGACTTTAAACAAGGGGCAAATGTTCTGAAAATAATTACGGCAAGGGACATGAATCCAAAACAGAGAAAACGTTATAATCAAAAAAGAGGAATTACATAATGAAAAAATCTAAAAAAGTTACAGATATCCCTCAAATGAGTGATGAAAAACTGGCAAAATTCTGGGACAGCAATGAGCCGGAAGATTTTGAGGGGTGGCAGGAAGGAAAACTGAAATTCGTGCGACCACCTAAAAAATTGATTCAGCTAAGGCTCGATCCCAGAGACGTTAGGATTATTGACAGAGAATCCAAGCGCTCAGGAATCGACAGAGCACAATTGGTGCGTTCATGGGTAAGAGAAAAGTTAAGGCTCATAGGAAACCAAAAATATTGATATACCCCGTACAAACAATTCTTGAATATATGCATTACAGTATAATTTCGGTCTGTTTTTGAACCTCAGACAGGAGGATCAAGTGGCCAGTCATATTATTACAAAGAGCAGAACCCCATTTCTTCAGTCATGTGAAGGATGGGGGTTTTTCGTTGTGTGAAGGGAATGGCAACGTTGCAAAGGTTTTCACAGGTCAAACTGCGTGTATAATCAGAATACATTCAATTCAAAATGGAGAGTTATTGTGGAACTATGGAGGTTGAAATGACTTTTTACATTTCACGATTTAAAAACATGAATTCAGTGGAATTTGATCTTGAAGTTGTAACACCGATGTTTCTTGGAGGGGCAAATAATTTTGAAGCAGAATTAAGAATTCCTTCAATTAAAGGCATGCTCCGGTTTTGGTGGAGAGCTACCTGCGGGATTGCGAGTCTAAATGAGATGAAGGGAAAAGAAGCTGAGATTTTTGGGGCGACGGAGAAGAAAGCAAGTTTTTCAATGCAAATCGGAAATTCTGATAAAATCGAACCTATTTTGAGAAATTTACCACAAGGATGGAAAGTGCCAGTTGAAAATAAGAAGTTTAAGATCGGAACAATAGATTATCTTGCTTTTGGAATTAGAGACCATAAAGAAGGATATACAAGAAAGCACATTCCATCCGGCGATAGTTTTAAAATTAAGTTTATTTTTTATGATAAAAATCATCAAAAAAGTATTTTAGAGGCATTTTATGCACTTATTAATAACGGTGGGATTGGCGCCAAAAATAGAAATGGATTCGGGTCACTCTGTTTGGAAAATCCTAAAAAACTTGATTTTTCTGCAAAAGAACGAATGAAAGGATATACGGCTCTAAGCAACAAATCAATATTATTCAATAACTTTAAGGTTCACGAAAAGTGGGAGGATGCTTTATCGGAAATAGGATTGGCGTATAGGGCTGCCAGGTTGAGTGTTGAAAAAAAACATAATTACGATAAGCGATTACTTATCGCAAAACCGATAGTGCAAACGGGGAATAGTCAAGAACGCCATGCAAAACCCTACTTTCTGCATGTCAACAAGCTTGATAATGCAAAATTTCAGGGTCAGATTCTTTTCATGCCTTATCAATATTATCAACCTGAAAAACGAAATGAATATATGCAGGTTTGTAACAAAATGAATAAAAAGATTGCTGAGTTATCAAAGGGGTAAGAGATGAGATTCAATAAACCGGACAGCAGTTACTGGGATGATAAATTTGCAGCCTATCTGCATGATCCCATTGATAAAGTGTTTGATATAAAAATGCATGAAGAAGTTTCGGCAAGGCAGCTTGAAATATTCGGTCTTCAAAAGCCGAATGAAAAATTCTGGAAAAAGGCGGATAGTATAGCCGCTGGTTTTGAGAGAGGCCAGGTGCCGACTTACAGCCGTGATCCTGACAAAAACGGCGCTGTGAATTTTTCAGATGACCCTATAATAACTCATCCGACTTCAGCAAAAGCAAAGCTAAAGATAAAATTTGAGAGCAATGTTGCTCAAGACGCAGAAAATATGCACAATGAGCTGATAAATTTTTTAAAGGAAAATATTGGAATAAAAGCGGGAGAAGGCGGGTATTCTGATAAATTTAAAAACGATTCTGAAAGGTTTTCTATAGCCCGCTTTTTATACACGCATCTTGTTTTAAGATTCAGGCTTGCAGAAGAAAACGTTGCGGGAATAGGCGCTTTGTGGCACCGGCTGCCGGCAGATTCAAGGTTTCCGGATCATTCCATCTGGCAGCACAATGCCCTTACTTCGGCATTGTATTCATGCATGGATATGGCAAACGATGTAAATCAAACCGGTATAATGGTTTTCAGCATCACCCCGGTTCAGGCGTTTATAGCAAAGGCAAGAAAGCTGCGGGATTACTGGACAGGGTCGGTTCTGTTATCATGGCTTGCCTTTGAAGGAATCCGCTGGGTTATTGAAAACCTGGGGCCGGATCATATCCTGTATCCGTCTTTAATAGATCAGCCTTTGATTAACGAATACCTTAAACAAATATGGGAAACAGAAGATGTCTCGTCATATAACAATGCAAAGGGGATAGCATCTTTTCCGAATAAATACCTTTTTCTTGTACCTTTAACCGAAGTGGAAGCTATCGGAGATGATCTTTCTGAGCATATCAACAATTCCTGGCTGCAATTGAGCAGTATGGTTGAAAATCAAATTTCATCAATTGTTCCAGGGGAAAATACGCAAATAAAAGAGCTTTTTAAAAGACAAAATTCAAATTACTGGGATCTTCAATGGTCGGCTGTCAAGCTTTTAGACAAAGATGATAAAGATGAATTTTCTGAGCTTCTGGCGGAAAAAAGCTATGAAAAGCAATATCAAACGCTGGAAATCTTCAATGAATTGATCAAGGATAAGCCCTATTATGAAAATAGCGGCCGGGGTATGCTTTATTCTGTATCGCATGCCCTGGTTCAATCAGCTCTGGCTGCCCAAAAGTCACAAAAGAAGGTTACAAGATTGCCGGAGCCCGGTGAAAAATGTCACCTGTGTGGTGAATTCGAAGTTTTGCATTCAATAGCGCATAAGGAGGGCGATGGCGCTAAAGGGTATAAAAAGAATAATAAAGGATTTTGGGATAATCTTATTGAGTCCTGGTGGGCTGAATATGATTTTAATAAAAACGAAAAGCTTTGCTCGGTATGTATGATCAAAAGAATAGCATACAAAGTGCTGCAAAAGGAAAAAGATCATATCCTTTGCAACAGCTTTAAAGGGGTGGATTATTTCCCCTCAACCACTCAATTGGCCTTCTACAATAAGTTTAAAAGGGAAGGCAGAACCGAGAAAGAAGAACAATACAAAATAGCACAAAAATATCACGACGAGCCTGATGAAAAAGCGGAAAACCGTGACCGTTACTTTGCCATACTTCTCATGGACGGCGACCATATGGGCAAACTGGTCAACGGAGAAACCATTGCGTCAACATGGGAATCGGTAATGCATCCCGAAATTATGGAAAGATTAAAACAGCCTGATTTTGACGAAAAATTCAGAAAGACTTGGGAACTCATATTCAATGAACATAATCAACGGATTCTGACACCTTCGATTCATGCTGCGATTTCGGAGTCACTGGGTGATTTTTCCATTTACGGGGTTGATCCAATTATCAGGAAATATGGCGGTCGGCTGATTTATGCCGGTGGAGATGATGTTTGCGCTGTTTTACCGGTTGATACGGTTTTAAACGCCGCAGAGGAGATAAAGCAATATTACAATTCCTTTTTTAAGATTATTTCAGACAACAAAACCGAAGATATCAGTAATAGCTGGAATGTGGAACCGGGCAAAATGTCGGTCTGTCTGGGAGAAGGAGACGATATATCTATTTCTGCAGGTATTCTGATTTGTCATCATAAGGAAAGTTTGTCTCAGATGATTGCAGAAGCGCATCTCCTTCTGAATGAAAAAGCCAAAAAGGGGATCGGACGCAACGCGTGCGCCATTGAGCTTAGAAAACGGTCCGGCGGCTCGCGGTATTTTAACAGAAAATGGAATAATAAAGCATGGAAATCCTTCAACCAGATCGGAGATTTGATAAGCAATAAAAGCAAAAGAAAAATTTCCGCTTCACTGGTTTACAGGCTGGAACAATTCAGAACCGGCATAGAGGCAATATTAAAAAAGAAGAATTATAAAGACCTTTTGATAAGTTTTTTTGCAAAGCAGCTTGATCGTTCCATGCTGGCAGCAGGAAAAAACAGCAAAGAGGAACTCGAAGAGTTTGCAAAGAAAATGGTCGATATCGTTGTATTGAAAAAACAGGACAAAAAGCGAGATTTTGAGCCTGAAGGCTTGATTGTAGCCGGATTTATCGCCGACAAGGGAGGTGAATAATGAACTGGTACAGCTTTGAACCGGCAGATACTCTTTTTTTTAGGGGTGCTGAACCCATGAATATCGGGGAGAACCATACAGCAACAGCCAATTTCCCGCCGCCGGCCCGTACCCTGGAAGGCGCGTTGAGAACCACAATCCTGAAGCAGAATGAAATACCGATCGATCAATATTATGCCAATAATATTGAAAAAGAATTGTTAAACATGATCGGACCCGCGGATCAGGAAGCCGGGTTTTCTGTTACGGGACCTTTGTTTGAATTGGATGATATTATCTATGTACCCGCGCCGTATTCGTGGTTTTTCGATAAGGATGCCAATGAGCAGGAGACGGTAAATGTTTATAAAAGCTATAGGTTAAACAGCCCTTTGGTGCAGGCTGCTTCAAAAAACATCTTTTGGGCCAAAGGTGAAAAGGGAGAGCTTGAAACCTTGGGCGGAAAATGGATCTCTTTACCCGACTTATATTCTCAAAACAACATCGTTTCCAGAAAAGAGATTCATGATTTTTATAATGTGGAAAACAGAACCGGCATTGCCCTTGACAGTAATCGAAGTGTAAGGACTCATCACTTATACTCTTTCAGTCATGCAAGGCTCAATAAAAATGTAACCCTTATATTCGGCGTGGATAAGAATTTGCCGATTTCAGATAACGGGGTTTTGAACCTGGGGGCTGAACAAAGATTCGGGTTATACAGCAAGATACCGAATATTAATTTTAACAAGGGCAGCTCCGGTTTTTTTATGTTTGTTTCACAGACAGCAGGCACAGAGCAGGCAAACGAGTCAGTTGTTGCGACCGGTAAAATTCAATACCTGGGAGGTTGGGATATGAAAAAAGGTTTTCACAAACCAATGTTAGGGTTTTTCCCGCCGGGTAGCGTTTTTACGAAAAAACTAAATGATAATTTTATAGAAATATAGGGGGCGGTTATGTTGAAAAAAGAGTTATGTTCAATTTGTAAATTTTATGCGGTTTCGTCGATACACGCCGGCAGCGGCGCTTCAACATCTGCCGTTGACCTGCCGATTCAAAGGGAACGACACACAAACTGGCCGCACATCCAGGCATCAGGCGTGAAAGGGGCATTCAGAGCGCATTTTAGAGATTTCGTGGATAAAAATAATGACACGCAGCTTATCAATCTGGTTTTTGGTTCTGATAAACAGGACAACTGGAACAATGAAAACAGTTTGCCAGGCGCAATGTCAGTATCAGACGCCAGGCTGTTTGCATTTCCAATGCGGTCAAATATTGCGCCATTTGTCTGGGTGGCCTGTCCGTCGGTTCTAAAAAGACTAAAAACGGATTTGCAGTATATAGGTCTTGTCGAGGGAATGACAATCCATGAACAGGATATTCAGGAAGATAATGCCGTTAGTATAGGAACTGAAACAATTGCGGGGCAGGTTATTCTTGAAGACGCTGTTGTAAATGTTGGCGATAAAAAAGTTGAAGATATGTTTTTAAAGGAAAAATTTCCTGAACTAAAGAGGCTTATCTTAATATCAGATGAGATGTTTGATTATGCTGTATCCTACTGTACCGAAATTCAAACAAACATCAAAATCAACTCAAAAACAGGAACCGCCGAAGATGGGGCGCTGAGATATCAGGAATTTTTGCCTGCTGATTCTGTTTTATACGCAATTGTTCATTACAGCGGAAGAGATTTTGGCGAAATAAATAATGATGACAAACCAAATACGCTTGCTAGTCTGATAAAAGATATGAACGCTGAGATGATAAAAAATCATGTCGAAGATACAGTAAAGGATTTCATCCAGATTGGCGGCGATGAAACTCTTGGCAAGGGAATCTGTAAGCTCGAGTGGATTAGTGGAGGTGCAAAATGAGAACACTTGGTCAAAAAAGGGCGGAGTATGCTTTGGAAAAAGTGCTTGCCATACCGAAAGACAAAAAGAAAGATTTTAAATCCTTTTCTGCAGGCGCGCCTTCAATGATTTTGCAAAACGGTTTTGGGCAGGCTATCGCATTCTGGCTGTCAAAGGGAACTGATAAAAATTTGGATATAAAACCAAATGATAAGCATATTGTCATGTTTGATATTATTAAAAATTGGCTTTGTTATAAAAATGATGATGTGAATAATGACTTTGTTGAAAAAACGAATGAAAGAAAAGATTTTATTAGACAATTGTCCGAAATGAGTCAGATTAAATACCTTACCGTCCAAAAAGAAACACTTGCTTTGCTGGAATGGGTAAAAAGGTACGCAAACGCCGACTTATAGGGAGGATATGATGTTTTATCCATATAACACTCAACTTCAAAAGGCTGCCAAATCATTTAACAGGGGCAACTTTTCTCTGTGGTTCAACAAATTGATTCCCTTGAATAATGAACGTAAATGCAAGCCGTGCAATAAACAAGGTAATGATAAGGAAGCGGTTCAATATTACGAATCCGTCTACAATGGATTAAAAAACAACCTAACACTTAAGAACCTGCTTGATGAAAAACAAAGAAGTCAGAAACAATTTTGCGAATTTTATGAAAACGCAGGCTATAAAATTATTAACTATCAAGCTGAATTAAAATCTCCATTGATAACCGGAATCGGCCAGACTCACCCGAATGAAGTCGGGATGGTTTTTGATCATACTATGGGAATTCCTTATATCCCTGCATCCAGTGTTAAAGGAATTGTAAGATTTGCTCACTTGATGGAACTGATTAAAAGTGAAAACCTGAAACAATTTTTAAATAAAGAAAAAGATGGCATTATTGAATCAATACCTGAAACCATAATACCTGCTATTTTTGGCGGTGATTTGAAAACAGAAAAGTCCGGGAAGAGTGAGATTGAAAAACGAAGTGGCAGAGTCATCTTCCTTGACGCATACCCTGAAAAAGTACCCCATTTGCATGTTGATATAATGAATCCGCATTATGGTGACTATTATAGTGATGAAAAAGGGGAAATACCTCCCGCCGATTATCTTGCTCCAACCCCTATTAAATTTTTAACAGTAAAGCAGGGAACAGTATTTACGTTCCGGGCATTGGCGCCAAAGGACTCGGATTTTATAGAATCTGTAAAAACCGCTTTTAAAAAAGCGCTTGAAGATGAAGGCATGGGCGCAAAAACTGCTGTCGGTTACGGACGTTTTGAGATCAAGAAAGATCAAAACAGATCGACCGCAGCAACAAAACAAATTCAAAAAACCAAAACCCCCGTAGAAAAAATGCTTGAAAATCTGTCTTTACTCAAAAATACAGAAACAGGGCGGATTTCAGGTGAAATTGTGAGCAAAATGGAAAAAGAGCTCAAAAAAGTTGAAGATAAGGGAGCAATAGCAAAAGCAATAAAAGAAAAATTAGGCACAAAGGGATTTAAAAAGCTTGACAGGAAGAAAGGCGGATATCTTTCTAACCTGATCGAACAGTTAGATAGCCCTTAGAATTAGTTTGCGAACATACCTAATGACCGAAGAGTTTTTCAGAAAATAATAAAACAAAGCTGGTCCTGAAAAAATACTGGGAAGCATGTGGCAAGTGGGAAAAAAGAAAAGGAAAAAGACAAAAGGAATCCTTAAACAAATAGATAGAGTTGAAAAGGTTAAAAATATTTTAGGTGAGAAATAATCTCGTTCCTTATCACCCAAAAAGGAGCAATAAGCAACCATGTCGTCAAAAAAACTAACCAATGTTCTTAAAATAATATCAGATAATCTCACACAAGAGCATATCCCATACTCCTTGATAGGGGCGCTTGCATTGAGTTTATATGGGCTCCCAAGATTCACTGCGGATATCGACCTGTTAACAGAAGGGCGCTTTTGGTCTCGAATCTCACCGATCATGAAAAAACTGGGCTATACCTGCTATCAGAAGACCGAGTCTTTTGCCCAGTTTGATTCTGAAATGGGAGTCCTTGGAAAAATTGACTTCATGTTTGTGGGCACACCGGAAGGGAAAGATATATTGAAAAGGAGTATTCTTGCAGGTGATGAATTGATCGGAACTTACCCTGTTATACAACCAACCGACTACATCGTTTTAAAACTGATGGCCATTGCAAATAATCCCGACCGGAGCCAAAAAGACGAAGGCGATATTCTTGCTGTCATGGATTTATACAAAAACCGTTTGATTCCTGAGAATTTCGAGCCTCTGGATATGGATCGTGTTTATCTTTTTGCCGAAAAATTTGGCCAAAAGGAAAAGGTCCAAAGATACTTTGATGAGATATTCGGTGTTTCTGATAAGCTGGGAGATTTTGGATTATGATAAAGAATCAACAGACTTTAAAGGAAGAAAGAAAAATAATCTTTGAAATGATTGACGCTTCATGGGAGCTGGCGCAACGGCTGGGCGAGCACCCGGTTAAAACCGGATGTAATTGCATCTCTTGTCTAAACAAGAGGAAGCGCATTTTAAAAAAACAGGAAATGAAATGGAAGTTTAGTCTATAGACCTTAAGATAATTAATTGCACAAGGATAGAGGGAAAAATCCGAGGAAGTCGTACATTGGGTACGTTGTCGAGTGTGGAGCCTATTCCTCTGGGGGTGGTAATTTGACTTCAATGATAGAGCTTTTCGACTCAGATCAGGAACAGAAGAAAAAAGAAATCAGAAGAGCCAGAAAAAATATTAGGAAAGCCATGGCAAATGGGAAAAGTAAACTGAAAGAAAAGGAAAATCAGCTACTCGCAAATATTAAGGCGAGTATTCCCGCTCTTGATACTCTTTTGGAAGAAATAAGTTCTCACTGGGTTTATGAAGATCCTATTTACCGCTTCTACTATCAATCTTTCAAGGTTTATAGGCTTCAGAATATAACCAGGAGAATTGTTGATGCATTGAGGGACCT
>JAUVVL010000030.1 GCA_030604635.1 Desulfobacteraceae bacterium | reverse complement strand
GGATTGCACCTGTTCTTTCTTTACGCTCACTTATGCACGAGTTTTATCCGCCTTCGGCGTGGTTGACACGGTTTAAAACCGGATTATCTGAATGCGATAATGTTTTCAAAGGGCTAAAATGTTACGAAAATATTAGTTTCTTAGTGATAAATTGTGTGCATTTTATGGCAAAGATTTTTTAAATTTATTATCCTTCGTGACCTTCGTGGTTGCACAGAACATGACCTTTTTGGTTCCGTTATGTCCGGGTCAGGCTTTTTAAAACATTAATAATATGGACTTGCTGGTTGACAGTTTGCTTTCGGCACTTCTACTGGTTGCCTCTATGGACCCGGAAATGGTCGCTATTGTGGCGGTCTCTCTGAAGGTGAGCGGCATTTCCACCGTATTTGCCAGCCTGATGGGGGTGCCATTCGGATTTTTGGTGGCCTTTGAATCGTTTCCTGGTAAGCGTATGCTTATCACCTGCCTGAATACACTGCTTGCACTTCCCACAGTGGTTATCGGGCTTTTTGTTTATGCTTTTATCTCTCGAAGGGGCATCTTTGGACCGCTTGACCTGCTCTATACCCAGAAGGCCATGGTTATCGGACAGACAATATTGATCCTGCCTATTATAGCAACATTTACTATCGCCGCCATCAGCAAGATCGACGATCGGTATCGGAAAACCGCCATGACGTTGGGCGCCAATCGCGTGCAGACCGCCCTTGTGGTTTTCAGGGAGGCGCGTTTCGGCATCGTTGCGGCTATTATCGTCGCATTCGGCAGGGTTATTGCCGAGGTGGGTATCAGCATGATGCTGGGAGGAAATGCCAGGGGTTTTACCCGTACCATGACCACTGCCATGGCCCTGGAATACGATAAAGGGCAGTTCACCCTGGCCGTGGCTCTTGGAATTATCCTGATGGGGCTCAGTTTCGGGATTAATCTTCTGTTCCATTTTTTCCAGGGGAGAACCAGGGTCTGATGGTTTATGATATTTCTCAACTCACCAAGGTTTACGGAAACAGGACCGTTCTTGACATTCCTTTGCTGGAAATAGAGAAAGGATCGATTTACGCCCTGCTGGGACCAAACGGCGCCGGAAAAACCACCCTTTTGAACATTCTCGGTTTTCTTGAGCCGCCCACCACCGGGAACATATTTTACCGTTTACATCCGGTCAAATTTTCCGAATCATATCTTCAGCCCCTGCGCAAAGTGGTGGTAATGGTAGGGCAGCACCCCATCCTCTTTACCACCACGGTTTACAAGAACATTGAATTTGGGCTGAAGATCAGACAAATTCCAAAAAAAGAACGCGATCTCATCATCGAAGAATCTCTTGATCTGGTGGGAATGCGACATTTTGCCCAGGCCCCGGCGCATCGGCTATCCGGCGGCGAAACTCAGCGAGTGGCTATTGCCCGGGCACTGGCTGTTAATCCCGAAGTCCTTTTGTGCGACGAACCCACATCAAGTGTAGATGCGGAAAACCAGGTCGCGATCATAAACATACTCAGGCAGATTAATGGCATTAAAAAAATTACTATTGTATTCACCACTCACGACAGATTCCAAGTCACCTCTCTTTCTCACCACATCCTGTTTCTGGATCACGGAAAACTTGCCACCGATACTGGTGAAAATTTCTTTACCGCAAATAGATTTTCGGAACGCGGGCTGTTAGGGCCGACACGATCTCATAGTTAATGGTATTGAGGGTTGAAGCAATCTCATCCACAGTTATGGTAGCATCCCCCTGATTGCCGAAAATTACTACCACGTCTTCAAGATAGACATCAGGAATATGCCCCACATCCAGCATTGTCTGGTCCATACACACACGTCCCACTATCGGCGCCCGGCGCCCGCCGACCAGCATATGGCCGCGAGACGACAGCAGACGGTTGAATCCGTCCGCATACCCGACGGGCACGGTAGCAATGGTTGTGGGCTTCTGGGTTTCATAGGTAATACCGTAACTGACTTTGAAACCGGTGGGCACCTTTTTAAGATGAACCACTCTGGCTTTTAGGGCCATGGCCGGTTTCAGCGAAATGCGGCGTTTGTCCACTTCATCAGAGGGGTTTAGGCCATAAATTGAGATGCCGGCCCGCACCATATCGAGATGGGTTTCGGGCATGTCTATAATCGCTGCGCTGTTGGCGGCATGGCATACAGGGGCCTTAAAACCTGCAAGACGGAGTTCATTCAAAAAATCCGCGAATATTTCAAACTGCTTTTTTGCATAAGACTTGTCAGAACTATCGGCAGTTGCGAAATGAGTGTAGATTCCTTCGAGTTCCAGACCGGAGAGCGATGCGATGGATTCGACTTCTCGGAGAGCGTTAATTGTTAAATTCCTGTCAATAGGAGACGGCCGGCAGCAGTCCGGCAGCAGGCCGAGTCTCCCCATTCCGGTATCTACTTTAAGATGCGCCTTAATCTTTTTGTTGTATGAAACTGCAACACTGGCGATTGCTTCGGCGGTTTTGTACGACCAGACGGTCTGGGTCAGATCGAACTCAATCAGCTTCTTGGCAAGCATAGGCGGAGTATACCCGAAAATCAGAACCGGCACATCAAAACCTGCCTCTCTAAGCTCAATCCCTTCGTTTAATCTAGCCACACCCAGAACACCCGCGCCGTTCTCAAGGACTTTGCGGGACACCTCCAAGACGCCGTGACCATAGGCGTTAGCTTTGACAACAGCCATCAGGCTGGCCTTGGAGTCGGTAATACTGCGTAATTCACGTACATTGTGAGCTATGGCTTTAAGGTCAACCTCTGCCCAGACAAGCGGGGAATCCAAGTACTCACCTCCCCCGATTTTGGATTTATTAAACTCAATTTTTGCACCCTAATTTTGCACGGAATCAAAGACTATCACGTCTTTAACTGTACTGCCCCACGCTAGCCCCGTCCTTTATGACGGTGCCGAGGGGAGCTTTATGAAAGGGATAGGCTGGAACATATCACGGCAACGAGTTCAAATCAATGCAAATATGATCTTGACGGGGGTTCTGCCTTGCGGCAGTGCTTCGCGGCGGGGAGCAGACCGGTCAACAGCTGTAACGTTCAATTTGTTGTTTTCAGATTTTATTGACTTTTGATAAAGTTATGTATAGTACATTGAAAAAAAGTACTACCTAAAACCAGCGCGTAGCGAACTAAATTCTATTATTTAATCAAGGAGGAATTTTTATGAAGAAATTAAAGGATCAATTGAAGACAGTGGCCAAGTCACTTGCAGCCCTTTCCAAACAGGTGGAGAAGATCACAAATCAGGTTGACAAGCTTCAACCCTCTAAAACGCCTGTTGCAAAAAAGACAAGGGTTGCTGTTGCGAAGAAGGCTGCTATTAAAAAAGCGGCTCCTGCAAAACCGTTAACACTGCTTGACACAGTATTTGATGCCGTCAAAAGGACCAGGAAAGGCATTACCGTCGCCCAGCTGAAAGAAAAAACCAGATTTAACGACAGACAGATCAGTAATGCGCTGTACAAACTTTCAAAGCAAGGCAAGATAATAGCAAAGACGCGTGGTCTTTATGTAAAAAAATAGTGTTTAATGATTGAACTGGTGGCTTTTTAATATTAAGTATTAGCAACCATAGAAGAAAAGTCTTCAATGTGCCTAATTTTTTGAGCGAGCCATGAGGCAGATTGAAGGCTTTTTACTTTCTTTACATAAAAATTGTTTCCAGACGAAAGAACTTACTAATGAGAACATTAACCGACATAAATAATATTGATAAAAGGTCCCTTAATTGTTATAAGAGTGACTAAAGTTACAAGTGACCTGCCCGCCAATGCCTGTCTGCCTTTAACTCTTTAGCTGTCTTAAGCAATGAGACGGAGGATAGAAGACACTGTTAATCATAAGTGGCTATGGCAGGCGGTTAACAATTAACAATTAACAATTAATTATTAATTATTAACTGTGAAGACAATGTTAATCATAAGTGGCTATGGCCGGCGGGCAGGTTTAGCTCACTTTAGACACTTCACACTTTTTCAGTAGTTATCACCACAACGCTTTGTAAAGAAAAATCGTGTCGGCTGGGTTTTGAACTTCTTAGTATATCTGCATTATAGGAATATAACCATGTTCAAAAAGCTTTTTAGCCATTTTACCGTTAGGTTTTCACTCTGTGTTGTCATACTAGTTGTTTTATTATCATGCTCCTTTGTTGATCAAAGTATCGACGGCGGTAATGATACTGTTATATTAAAACACCCTTCTAAACATCTATCCGAAGAAAATACATCTATTGAAAACATCGATTCTCTGATTCAATGGCCCCATGAAAAGAGCGATCTTCTTCCGGATCCAGCCCTTGTTTTTAGAAAATTGCCGAATGGTTTTAGATGTGTATTAATGGAAAATCAGAAGCCGAAAGACAGGGTGAGTATGCACCTGAATGTCCAGGCAGGATCAATGCATGAGACAGACAAGCAACAGGGTTTAGCCCATTTTCTTGAACACATGCTTTTTAATGGTTCAACGAATTTTAAACCCGGAGAGCTAGTAAAATATTTCCAGAGCATCGGGATGGAGTTTGGACCCGATGCAAATGCACATACTGGATTTAATAATACCGTTTATGACATACTTTTGCCGGAAGGGGACAGAGAAAGTCTGAAAAAGGGACTTGTTGTAATGAAAGACTATGCGGAAGGTGCACTTCTCCTGCAATCGGAAACCGACAGGGAGCGGCGGATCGTTTTGGCTGAAAAACGAACCCGGGATTCCGCATCGTATCGTATATTTGTTTCAACATTGAATTTCGAATTTCCAGAGGCAAGAATATCGAAAAGGCTTCCACTCGGCAAGGAAGAGGTGCTGAAAAACGCAAACCGCAAGCACCTAAAAGAGTTTTATAATACATGGTACAGGCCGGAAAAGATGATACTTGTTATGGTGGGGGATTTTGATTCCAAATTGGCAGTTTCACTCATAGAAGAAAAGTTCTCCTCTTTATCGCCCAGAGCGCCGCCGGGCATCGAGCCTGATTTTGGAGAGATAAATTACGAAGGGATAAAACCATTCTATCATTTTGAAAAAGAAACAGGGAATACCGCAGTATGTATAGAAGTTGTGAAAAAGGTTTTTCGGAAGTCGGATTCCTTTGCTTTTCAAAGCAGTCTTTTGAGGGAGAATGTTGCCAATCGAATTGTTCAGAACCGGCTGGATGCTATGGTCAGCAAAGCGGATACACCCTTCACCTCGGCCTCCATCAGTTCAGGAATTTTCTTACATGAAATGAAATATGCTGCAATTGATGCCGAGAGCAGTCCGGAAAACTGGGAGAAATCGCTTTCACTTATTGAACAAACCTTAAGAAAAGCAATAAAATATGGATTTACCAAATCCGAGCTCGAAAGGGTTAAAAAGGATTTCCTTTCAGAACTCGACAACGCAGTTAAAAAAGCTTCTACACGTAACAGCCAGCACCTGGCACGTAGTACAGTTTGGAGCCTGAATACCGACAGGGTTTTGATGTCACCTGAACAGAAAAAAGTACTTTTTACTCCGCTTATTAACTCACTGACTTTAAAGAATGTGCACGATGCTTTCAAGGAGACCTGGGCGCCCGAGCACAGGCTTGTACTTGTAACCGGCAATAAAGAGCTGGCAAATATGGATACAGATCCCGAGCATCAGATACTGACCGCTTATAATAGAAGCAACATGGTAGAAGTATCAAGACCGATTGAATGTAAACCAGTGACTTTTCCTTATCTTCCGGAACCTGAAAAAGAGAGTCGGATTATTCGTAGAACAAAGATCCCAGATGTTGGAATTGTGCAGGTCGATTTCAATAATGGTGTTCGCCTGAACCTCAAGAAAACGGACTTTGAGGCCAATGAAGTGATAGTTAATCTTTCTTTTGGTTTGGGCAGGTCCGCCGAACCTTCGGACAGACCAGGACTTGCCGCGTTAAGCACGAATGTGATCAATGAAAGCGGACTCGGCACACTCGAAAAGGATGAAATTGAACGTGCCATGGCTGGGAAAAACACAACCGTTGTTTTCAGTGTTGGTGAAGACCGCTTTTTATTCAAAGGAACAACTGCATCCCAAGAAGTTGACCTGCTGTTTCAGCTTCTTTACGCCCATCTGATTGATCCCGGCTATCGGGAAGATGCTTATGCACTCTCCATGGAACGGTTCAGGCAGAAATACCTGGAACTTTCAAGCTCAATCGACGGCGCCATGGTACTTTCCGGAAAGCTTTTTCTTGCCGGAGGAGACAAACGATTCGGTCTTCCCGCTTACGAAGGACTCGGGAAATTGACCCTTGACCATGTCCGATCATGGATCGGCACTTCATTAAGAACTGACAATATTGAAGTGTCGGTGGTGGGAGATTTTGATGTTGATTCGGTAGTAAAAATAGCTTCTAAATATCTTGGAAGCCTTTCCCTTGAGCGGAGTGCTCATGTTCAACAATCATCAAGATCACCCCAATTTCCTGTTAATCGATCACTAGAGATATCTGTTCCGACAGAAATCCCCAAAGGCCTTGTAGTAGTTGCTTATCCTACTGAAGATTTATGGAATATTAGCAGAACCCGCCGTTTAGCCGTACTGGCAGATATCGTTTCGGAAAGGCTTCGTGAGAAGATACGAGAAAAAATGGGATCAGCCTATTCCGCCTTTGCTTTTAACAGGCCGAGTCGAGCTTATCCGGGATATGGCGTGTTTCAAATCATGGTTCAAGTAGATCCCGGGGAGGCCGATATAGTTGTAAGAGAAGTAAAGAAAATAATTTTAGACCTTGTAAAAGATGGCGCCACACAGGATGAGTTGAGCCGGGCTATAGCACCAACACTCACCAGCATAAAAGATATGCAACGTAGAAATGGCTACTGGCTGGATACTGTCCTTACCGGATCAAAAAAATATCCCCAACAACTCGACTGGAGCCGGGCAATAGTGAAGGATTATGCTTCTATTACAACAGAAGATGTGTCATTTTTTGCAAAGAAATACCTGGATAACAACAAAGCGGCAACGATTATTGTAAAACCGGAATTGAGGTAACATTTTAGCCCTTTGAAAACATTGTCGCATTCAGATAATCCGGTTTTAAACCGTGTCAACCACGCCGAAGGCGGATAAAACTCGTGCATAAGTGAGCGTAAAGAAAGAACAGGTACTATCCTGTATATAAAAGCCGATTAAATGCGCATATTATTTAACTCACAGGTAAAATTTGCTACTTTGCTGTTCTTTCTTAACGCTCTCTAATACACTCAAACAGTGACCCACTTTAATACCGGATCACCTGAATGCTTGTGGGACACGTTCTTCAAAAAGCTAAATTAATACGAATTGAGTAATTAGCCCGAATCTTCCATGAACAATGTTCACCCTTCGAGCGATCCGATTCATAGTATCCATTCTTATACCCTAATTGAGCGTAAACAAAATGGGATTTTGTTCAAAAATGCATATCTCACTTATAGAAGAGTTGCGAAAATACATACAAACCTACAAAATGCATAATAATATTAAACAGATAAAATATTTCTCCCGTTTTGTTTACGCTCAATTAGGGTTATAAAATCCGGAGTAAGTTGTTACTCAGCTTGACAAACTCTTCTGTGTTAAGCGTCTCGGCTCGCCTGACAGGATCGATATCCGAACTTTCCAGCACATGCTTGGCCAAATTCGCATCAATATTGAGTTCGCTTGCATAAAGCGAGTTTTTAAGAGTTTTCCGCCTGTTTCCGAAAGCCGCTTTGATGACCCTGAAAAGAAATGTCTCATCATCTGCTGTATATTCAAGTGCCTTTTTAAATCTTATTTCAAGAACTTCGGAATCGACTTTGGGTTTTGGGAAAAAAAGAGAAGCCTTAACATCAGCGACTTTTTTTATGTCGGAACAGTACTGGAGCATAACCGTAAGCCGTCCATACTCCCTACAGCTGGGTTGCGCGGTAATGCGCTGGGCCATTTCCTTCTGAAACATGAGGACGGCCCGGCTCACCGCTTTTCTGGACTTTATAAGTTGAACAAGAATCTGGGAAGAAATGTTGTAGGGAAGGTTTCCCATGACGACTATTCGGCGGCCGAAATCTTCTGCCAGCGCCTTAATATCAACTTTCAGAATATTTCTATCCATTAAAACAACATTTGAAAGATTATTTGCAAAAATTTCTGCTCTCAAAATGTCTATGATCTGGCGGTCCTTATCGACTGCAACAACTTTTTGGGCTACGCGAGCCACAGGAATCGTGAGGGCGCCGAGGCCGGCCCCGATTTCAAGAACAATATCTTCCGGTGAGATTCCGGAACGGCTCACAATCATTGCTGCGGTAGCCGGATCTGATAAAAAATTTTGACCCAGCTGCTTTTTGGGCCGGACATTATGGGCAGCAAGGAGTATTCTGGGTGATGTCATGGTTTCGAGTAAAAAAAGTGCTAATAGTTGTCAGTTCCTGATTTCCTGCGTGAACGGATTTTTGTAAATATTTTAAGTGTTATAAAGTAGGCCGCAATACCCGGCAGAATACCCAGTATAACTCCACTGATTATCATGGCAATGGTAACATCCATCCCCAGCTTTATAAGTTCTAAAACCGACTCATATTTTGCGTCAAAGGGTGCTGATTTGCCGAGAAAAAGCATTCCAGCCTTGTAGCTTACCAGATAAAAAAATGGTGCGGTAACCGGGTTACAGAACCAGACGCCGATGGCAGCAGCGGGTTTGCTTCCCCTTAAGACAAACGCCAAGGTGATGGCAATTACCGTATGAAAGGGGATGGTAGGAGTTATACTAACAAAAATTCCGATGGCCATCCCCATGGCAACATAATGAGGATCTCCCTGAAGCTTCTTGAAGCGGTCAATAAACTCGCGGTAATTATTCTTCCGTTGCATCTTGCCTATTTTTTCGTTCATATTTTTTTGTTTTTCAACTGGGTATTATTCATGAATCATCCGTGTCAGCTATGAATTAACATGAAAGATTGGGTTTTTCAACGCCTCACTAATTATCTGTCCCGGCTTTTTGCATCCTTATCTTTTAGCTTTACGTAAGTAAAGCCTTTAACTTGACTTTTGATGTATCATCAAGTAGTTTTTACATTAATATTTCCTATGGTTATACTTACTCCGATTTCTAATGAAGAATATATCTTGTTTTATTAAGAATCCATGCCCAGAGGATGTGGATTTCTGAATAATTAAATTACCCGTTATCAAGGAGGTGCGCATGGCAAAGAAAAGGGGAAAATCTATAAGTTTTGATGCAATGATAAAGTTTTTCATGCAGTATTACAATATTCCGACCAGGCAAGATATCGACAAACTGATGGCTAAGATGGACCGTCTTGAAATCCTTATTAAGTCGTCGGCGATATCCGGTAAAGGCAGAGGCACATCCGGCATAAAAACCGCCAGAGGCAAAGCATCAACCGGCAGGTCTGCCATGACTTCTTTTGACATGGCCCTGGAAGTCATCAAACGATTCAGAAATGGTGTAGGGTTTGCCGAAATTCAGTCCAGAACAGGTTTTGGAGACAAAAAACTTCGCAATATCATTTTTCGGCTGCACAAGATGGGCAAAATTGTTCGCAAGAGTCGTGGCGTATATATAGCTTCTTAACACCATTTTGCGTAACTTCTCAATCTGAGACATGTCCACTTTATTATGCTCGCCTTAGTAAAAGATGAAACTTGTTGTTAGCTGTTTTTTCTTAAGGCTCACTACCACGCTCAAACAGCCAGATCTTTTACATTTTATCACCAGTGGGCCCCACAATTTATTGAGAAGTTACCATTTTACAATCTTATTAAAAGGATTAATTTATGAATGCGTCTGCGGATCACAACAATCCCGATCTTAAAGAAGGCGACAATATTTATGGCTATTATGTGAAACGGGTTGCTGAACTTAAAGAAATCAGTTCTTTTCTTTATCTGCTTGAACATACCATTACAGGAGCCCGACATGCTCATATCAGTAACAACGATAAAGAAAACACGTCCAGCGTAGCATTTAAGACGGTTCCTTCTGATTCAACCGGTGTTGCTCACATCCTTGAACATACTGCTTTATGCGGTTCTAGAAAATTTCCCGTGCGTGACCCGTTTTTTTCCATGCTTAAAAGGAGTTTGAGCACTTTCATGAACGCCTTTACTTCATCGGATTGGACCATGTATCCTTTTTCAACCCAGAACAGAACAGATTTTTACAACCTAATGGATGTTTATCTGGATTCTGCTTTTTACCCCAGTATTGACGAGCTTAGCTTCAAGCAGGAGGGGCACCGTCTGGAAATTGAGGAAGGTGCTGAAGAGACTGATTCCTTGAAACTGGTTTATAAAGGCGTCGTATACAACGAGATGAAAGGCGCCATGTCATCGCCGAACGAGGTGATGGCCAGATCTATTTTAAATGCCCTTTATCCCTCTACAACATACAGCTACAACTCAGGGGGAGATCCTGCCGTAATTCCTGAGTTGACATATGATCAGCTTAAGGCTTTCCACAGGCGCCATTATCATCCTAGCAACGCTTTTTTCTATACTTATGGGAACCTGTCCTTAAAAGACCATCTGAGATTTATCAATGATAAAATCTTAAATCATTTTGAAAGGATAGATCCCAGGACAGATGTTCCTTCTCAGCCCAGATGGAGCAAACCAAAAAGAACAACATATCAATATCCGTTGGACAAAAATGAAGATCCATCAAAAAAATGTCAGGTTTGTGTGGCGTGGCTCACCGCCGATATCAAAGATGCTTTTGAGATACTGATTCTGACACTGCTTGGGCAAATTCTTCTTGGTAATCCTGCGTCTCCCCTGCGGAAGGCCTTGATAGATTCTAAACTCGGAACAGCCCTTTGTGATGGAACCGGATTCGACGCTGACTACAGGGACACCATGTTTGTCTGCGGACTGAAGGACGTCGAGGAATCTGCGGCAGACAGAATTGAAGCAATCATATTTGATGTTTTAAAGGATCTGTCGAAAAATGGAATCGATAAAAAAATCATCGAATCCGCAATTCATCAGATAGAGTTTCATCGCAAGGAGGTAACTAACATACCTTATCCATATGGTATCAAGCTGCTTTTAACTTTTGCCGGGAGCTGGTTTCACGGCGTTGATCCTGTAAGAATTTTGCGGTTCGATGCTGATCTCAAACGGTTTCGCCATGAGATTTCAAAGGGCCCCTTTTTTGAAAGCCGGATAAAAAGGTATTTTCTGGACAATCCGCACCGGGTTCTTCTCACTCTTGTCCCTGATCAACTCATGGAACAGAAAGAGCGTGATCGGGTTGCAGCAGAACTCGACCGGATCCGGGCCGCTATGCCCCGATCTGAACTCGAGCATATAAAAGAAGATGCCAAAGCTTTAAAACAGCTCCAGGAAGAGAAAGAGGACGCTTCATGTCTTCCCACTTTAGAGCTTGAGGAGATCCCGCCCACGGTGCAATTCGTTAAAGCGTCAACATCATATGGCACGGTGCCGGCCACTTGTTATCAGCAGCCAACCTCCGGCATTCTCTATTTTTCGGCGGTTGCCGGAAGCGGATTTCTGTCAAAGCGGCTTATCCCCCTGGTCCCTTTTCTCTGCTATGCTTTCTCCAAGATCGGCACATCCATTCATGACTATACCGAAATGGCACAGCGTATTGATGCCTATACCGGCGGTATCGGCTTGTCTTGCCATGCCCGGACGAGTTTTGACGATACAGGTGCCTGTCTGCCCTTTGTCTCATTTAACGGAAAATGTCTAATCCGGAACCAGGAAAGAATGTTTGAAATCATTGAAGAGCTATTATGCAAATTCGATTTTTCAGATCTGGTTCGTTTAAAAAGCCTGTTTCTGGAATACCGGGCAGGCCTGGAATCCACGATCGTGCAAAATGGCCACAGATTAGCGATGTCACTGGCTTCAAGGAACTTTTCACCGACTTGTGCACTCAGCGAAGCCTGGCACGGAATCCACCAGTTGCAAACCATAAAAGATGTGACCGATGACCTTACAGACGATAAACTGAAATCCGTCTCTGAGGAACTTTCCGTTATCGGTACAACCCTTTTTACGAGCGACAACATTAAAATGGCATTGATAGGTGAAGACCATGCGATCTCAGCAGCTTCTTCAGCCACAGCATCCGTCCAAAAAGGGCTTGAAGGAGGTCTGGAATTTTTAAAGTCGGACCACGGCTTTGTGCCGCCGGAAATCGATTTTGGTGATAAAATCCCCAGGGAAGGATGGAGCACATCGTCCTCAGTCTCATTTGTCTCCCGTACGTTTGAGACCGTGCGCTTGGAGCATGAAGATGCACCTGCCTTATCGGTGGTAAGCAAAATACTCCGATCCTTGTATCTGCATCGCGAAATTCGGGAAAAAGGCGGAGCATATGGTGGGTTTGCCGTATACAATCCCGAAGACGGACTGTTCTGGTTCGGTTCTTACAGGGACCCTCACATCGTTTCTACCATGAAAGTATACGATGATGCTCGGGTTTTCATAAGGTCGGGAAATTACAGCAATGAAGACATCAAGGAGGCAATCCTTCAGGTATGCTCTGAAATTGACAAACCCGATCCGCCGGGGTCTGCGGCCAGAAAGGCTTTTTTCAGAAAGATCGTTTCCCTGTCGGATGACACGCGTGAACAGTTCAAGAAGAAACTCCTTGCATTAACACGTGATCAGGTCATAACCGTTGCCGAAAAATATTTCAATGACAATAACGATAAACAGGCTGTTGCGGTGATATCTAGTGAAGACAGATTGAAGGCGGCAAACGAGAAACTCGCGGACAACCCTCTCGAACTTTTCAGGATTTAGTTTTTTTGTTATTTCTCAATAAGTGATGGCAAATAAGATGCTAAAAGCCCCACCCTTTGATAATAAAAAATCTGGAACTCGCATGTAACATCCAGCTCTTTTACATTTTATCACCAGCGGGCTCCACAATTTATTGAGAAGTAACGGATAGAGCCGTTATGCCGTAAGAATCAGTCCGAATTTCTAACGTTGAAAAGTCTGATAAATTCTTCATGAGAAATCCGGGCTGTCGGTTACGGCAAATCCGGCTTGTAAGAATTGCAGGTTACAAGCGACAAGGTCAGCATTAAACGTTTATGAAAAAACTTCGACGCAAAGCTCCCCAAAAGTCCCGAGATCTTCACAAATATGAATTCCGCTGGCCTTCATGGAATCAATCTTTCCCTGGGCTGTACCGGTGCTGCCGCTGATAATTGCACCGGCATGTCCCATGCGTCGCCCCGGAGGGGCGGTCAAGCCCGCAATAAATCCGACAACCGGTTTTGTCACATTCTTAGTTATAAATTCGGATGCTTCCTCTTCAGCAGTTCCACCGATTTCTCCAACTATAACGATTCCCGTGGTTTCGGGGTCTTTTTCAAAGGCATCCAGGCAGTCAATAAAGTTTGTTCCGCATACAGGGTCGCCGCCTATACCGATGCAGGTGGTCTGCCCGATTCCCTGCAAGGTTAACTGATTAACCACCTCGTACGTCAGGGTTCGGAGCGTGAAACAACACCGATGGGTCCGCCGGGTTTGTGGATCGGACCCGGCATAATACCGATCTTGCACTGGCCGGGCGTTATGATACCCGGACAATTGGGGCCGATAAGGCGGGACTTTGCACATTCAATGTAATTCTTGACTTTTACCATATCCATAACCGGAATACCTTCTGTTATGACAACGACGACCTCGACCCCGGCGTCTGTGGCCTCCATGATGGCGTCAGCTGCAAATGCAGGCGGCACAAAAATCATGCTGCAGTTCGCACCGGTCTGGTCCACGGCCTCCTTGACGGTATTGAATACCGGTATATCGTCCATCTTCTGACCGCCCTTGCCAGGTGTCACCCCGGCAACCACGTTCGTGCCGTACTCCACACACTGGCGGGTATGAAACTGCCCTTCCTTGCCCGTAATTCCTTGAACCAGCAGGCGTGTATTCTTATCAACGAATATGCTCATTCTTCATTCCTCGGTTTTTGTCATTTGTCATTTGCCATTTGTAGTTTCCCAATGACCAGTGACTAGTGACCAGTGACCAACTCTGCAACCCTCTGCGCCGCGTCCTTCAAATCTGCTGCGGTATTGAGGTTAAGACCTGATTCAGCCAGAATTCTCCGGCCTTCTTCTACATTCGTCCCCTCCATCCTGACCACCACAGGAACATTGATGCCTGTTTTTCGTGCTGCCTTGACAACACCTTCTGCCAGCACGTCACAGCGTAATATTCCACCGAAAATGTTAATCAGAACCCCTTTTACATTTTTATCGCCGAGCATGATCCTGAAACCGTTTTCTACCATTTCCGCACTGGCACCGCCACCCACATCCAGAAAGTTGGCCGGCTCGGCGCCTGCAAGCTTGATGATATCCATTGTCGCCATTGCCAGGCCCGCGCCGTTGACCATATTACCAATGTTACCATCCAGCTTAATGTAGTTGAGATCGAACTTGGAGGCTTCGACCTCCAAAGGATCCTCCTCGTCAACATCGCGGTATTCAAGAATATCTTTGTGGCGATATAGGGCATTATCATCAAAATCGATCTTAGCATCAAGGGCAATCACAGTCTCCTCTGCTGTGATCACAAGGGGATTTATCTCCACCAGCGAGCAGTCGTAATCAACAAACAGCCGGTAAAGACTTCCAAGCATTGCAACAAACTGCTTCATCACAGGGGGTGCCAGCCTCAAGCCAAAAGCAGCCTGCCTGCAGTGATAGGGCTGGATGCCCATAAGAGGATCAATGTGTACCTTGATGATCTTTTCAGGGGTTTCGGCAGCCACCTCTTCAATATCCATCCCGCCGGCCTCACTGGCCATGACAACAATCTTTGCGGTTCCCCTGTCCGGAATAATGCTCAAATAAAGTTCCTTTGCGATGTTGAGGCCCTGTTCCACCAGCACTTTATTGACTATCTTTCCTTCCGGCCCGGTCTGATGGGTAACCAGGTTCATTCCGACAATATCATCGGCAACGCTCGTAACTTCATCAATTGATCCTGCAAGTTTTACACCGCCGCCTTTACCGCGGCCACCGGCATGAATCTGGGCTTTAACAACAACCGGGAATTGGCCTAAATCTTCGGCAATCTTTCCGGCTTCATCAGGGTTGAAAGCAACGCCACCATCAGGGATGGGGATGTTATACTTCTTGAATAATTCCTTTGCCTGATATTCGTGGATCTTCATGATCCTAAACCTCCCTTTTTGATTGAAGATTGACTAATTGACCGGTCTGCTCCCGGCAAGCCCCGCATTTTAAGGCGGGGAGCTTCACTACTCTTCGTCCGAGACTGCGGCCCGAAGAAGTAGACTCTTCGGAGCAGTTATCAACCAAAGAACGTATTAAAATTCGCGCGAAACATCCCGAAGGGATAACCACGAAATCCGAAATTCGAATGGTGCAATGATCTTGTTTTGATCATTTGAATTTTGGTTATTCGATAACACACAACACATCGTCCTTGGCAACGGAATCGCCGCTGGAAAAATTAATCGCCTTGACAGTACCGTCCGCCGGAGCCGTCAATGCATTTTCCATCTTCATGGCCTCAAGGATTACCATGGTTTCCCCTTTGCTAACGGCATCTCCCACCTGTTTTTGATATTTGACAATCATACCGGGCATCGGCGCTTTCAGCGGAGTGCCTTCAACAGCAGCAAGGGCCGGAGCAGGCTCAGCCGGTTTGGGTGGTGCAGGCGCGGCCGGTTTGGGTGGCGCAGGCGCGGCTGGTCTGGGTGGTGCAGGCGCGGCTGGTCTGGGTGGTGCAGGCGCTGCAGCCGGTGCAGGGGCTGAAACCGGCGGCTGAACCGGCATTTGCTGGATATAGCTGATAATCGGCGAGCCACCCGGCTCTTCTACGCCGACCTCAAAGTATTCATCATTCACGAATACGCTAAACGTCCGCAGGGCATCGGTCTTGGGCGGGGCCTTCTTTTCTACCTTTTTAACAAGCCGGCCGAGTTTGGCCAATTTAACCAGCTCATCTTCGGCATTAATCTCTTCCAGTGTCCTGGGCTTGGCTTCCGGGGGCGGATCTTCATGACCGTATTTCCATTTTAAGAACCTTTTTCCTGTAATGGGATAAATTGCGTACGTAATAATATCGTCCAGGTCCTGGGCAAGGTCCTTGACATCTTCTTTGGCCTTTTCAAGTTCAGGCTCTAAAACCTCGGCAGGTCGGCAGGTAATAGGTTCTTCTCCCCTTTCATATCCCTTAAGAGCTTTCTTTTGAACGTCAGGATCTATTGGTACGGCGGTTTTGCCATATAAACCGTAGCAAAGATCTTTGACCTGGGCGGTAATCATCTTGTAGCGTTCATCTTCATCGTCAAATAGAACATTGTTAACGGTCTGTATTCCAACGATCTGGCTGGTCGGCGTTACAAGCGGAACCTGCCCAAGTTCTTTTCTTACTCTGGGAAGCTCCTTGTAAACATCGTCGATCTTATGGAGGGCGTCCATTTCCCTTAATTGGTTCACCAGGTTGGAAAGCATTCCTCCCGGAGTCTGGTGGAGCAGAACATTTATATCGATGATCGATACCTTTGAATCATCCAGCAGATGCTTGTATTTGGGCATGGCTTCCTTTTCAAGTATTACATTAATCTTAGCCAGGTGCTTGATATCGAATCCTGTGTCACGGTTGGTCCCAAGAAGCGCCATTACAAGCGGCTCGACGGCTGGATGGGATGTCCTGAAGGCATATGGTGACATGCACGTGTCTATAATATCAACACCAGCCTCAATCGCCTTCAAATGACTCATAGAAGCCATACCGGAAGTAAAATGACTGTGTAAGTGGATGGGAGGGCTCACTGCCGCCTTTAATGCCTTGACGATTTCATAAACATCATAGGGTGCAATCAGGCCCGCCATGTCCTTGATACAGATACTGTCGGCGCCCATGGCCTCCAGATCCTTTGCCTTGCTGACATAGTAGTCGATATTGTAAACTTCTCCGCCCATCCGGGGCTCGGTCATGGAATAACAGATACAGCCCTGAAAATGTTTTCCATACTCCTTGATAACGGAAACAACCGTTTCAAAGTTACGATAGTCATTCAAGGCATCAAATGTCCTGAAGATGTCCATACCGTTTTCAGCCGCCCGCTCAACAAAGGCCCGGGCAAGATCATCGGCATAATTTCTGTATCCCACGAGGTTCTGCGCTCTTAACAGCATGGAAAATGGGGTTTTAGTCATGTAACGTTTTAACGTGCGGATCCTTTCCCACGGATCCTCGTTCAAAAAGCGATGCATGGTATCAAAGGTGGCTCCTCCCCACATTTCCACGGCCCAGAAACCGACCTCGTCCATCATCTCGGCAACCGGAATCATGTCTTCGGTCCGTCCCCTGGTGGCAAACAGAGACTGATGGCCGTCGCGAAAGGTCAAGTCCTCTATCTTAAGAGGATTCTCGGCCGTCGGCCTGTCCTTGCTGTAGTCCATGGGCGTTATTTTCACCTGGTTGTGATCGCTCATTTTAATTGTCCCCTCTTTCCTATCGAAGATTGACTATCGGATCTTCAATCTTCAATTATTCAATTTTTAATTATTTAAAGGTTTTCATCTGCATCATGTTACGCATCTGCATCTGGGCCTGCCGGCCGCTCATTCCCCACAGTTTAACCGGCGCAGCAGCATATGCTTCCGGAACCGGTTCAACCGAAGGCGCAGCCATAGAATGCATACAGATTGCCTCTTCCTCTGTCTGAATATAACTCATCACCGCGGATATTGCGGCTGCTATCTTTTTTCTGTTTTCCATTGTTTCACCGTTCTAAATTGAAGATTTACTATTGAAAATTGAATATTTGAAAAAGGTGTCCCCGAACCTTAAATAGTCAATCTTCAATCTTCATTAGTAAATTACATCGGTATATTCCCATGCTTCTTCGGGGGGAGGACCTCTCGTTTACTGCACATGATCTCTAAGGCCTCTATCAGGCGCGGCCTGGTCTCACTCGGTACAATGACGGCATCGACAAAACCCCGGCTTGCCGCACAGTAAGGATTTGAAAAAAGATCCTCGTATTCCTTGACCTTTTCTTTGCGCTTGGCTTCAGGATCATCAGACGCTTTAATCTCTCTCCGATGAATTATATTGCATGCCCCCGCAGCGCCCATAACCGCGATCTCCGCACTGGGCCATGCAAACGACATGTCAGCACCAAGGTCTTTTGAACACATGGCAAGATAAGATCCCCCGTAGTCCTTGCGGGTAACCAGAAGCATCTTTGGAACCGTTGCCTCGGAATAACACCAGAGGAGTTTTGCACCGTGCCGGATAATTCCACCCCATTCCTGCTGGCTCCCGGGAAGATATCCGGGCACATCCGCTATTGTCAGCATGGGAATGTTAAACGCATCACAAAAACGGATAAACCGGGTGGCCTTGTCCGAAGCATCAATATCGAGGCAACCGGCAAGAATCTTGGGCTGATTCGCGATAATTCCTATACTTCTCCCGTTAAGCCTGGCAAAACATACGATAATATTTTGTGCATAGTACATATGGGGCTCAAAAATTTCGCCGTTATCCACAATTGAGCGTATAACGTCCTTCATGTCATAAAATTGGTGGGGGTTGTCCGGAATAATGGTGTCAAGGGCCGGATCCGTCCGCCTGGGAGCATCACCTGTATTAACCAAAGGCGGATCTTCCATGTTGTTTGAAGGCAGATAAGACATAAGCCTTTTAATCTGGTTGATAGCATCCTCATCACTTTCACAGGCAAAATGCGCCACCCCGCTCTTTTCGTTGTGGGCTATGGCCCCGCCAAGCTCTTCAAAAGTAATCTCCTCCCCGGTCACAGATTTTATAACATCCGGGCCGGTAATGAACATGTAACTGGTATTTTTTACCATGAAAATCCAGTCTTGCATGGCAGGGGAATAGACAGCACCACCGGCCGTCGGCCCCATTATTGCCGAAATTTGGGGAATGACACCCGAAGACAGGGAATTGCGGTAAAAGATCTGCCCGTATCCGGAAAGCGAATCAACGCCTTCCTGAATCCTGGCCCCTCCGGAATCGTTCATACCCACAAATGGCACCCCGGCCTTGAGGGCCAGATCCATGACCTTGCAAATCTTCTTTGAATGCATTTCACCAAGGCTGCCGGCCCTTGCTGTGAAATCCTGTGAAAAGGAAAATGTCGGCCTCCCGTCCACAAGACCATGGCCCGTAATAACGCCGTCGGACGGAATGTCAACCTTTTCCATGCCAAAATGTACACACCGGTGACTTACGAACATGTCGAGTTCCCTAAATGTTCCCGGGTCAAATAAAATATTTAATCGATCCCGGGCGGTTAGCTTTCCTTTTTTGCGTTGAGCGGCAACTCCTTTTTCGCCGCCCATTTGCAGGATCTTTGCTTCACGTTCCTTTAGATCCTCAATTTTATCTTCAATAATACCCATTATCAAATTCCTTTCATCTCTCTGGATTAACCTTTTTTTCGTGCAGATTCAACATCCTGCATTAGGCCAATAAAATACCTCTTTCCAAAAAAATATTAAAAATAAATTTTCATCTTTCACAACCAAAAGCGGTATTGTGATAGTATGCTTTTCTGATAATAAAGTGCTCCATTGTTAAGTTGTCCGGTTTATCTGTTTCAAGGTCCACAACTCAATCATAAGTATAGACTTCATACTCGGTTTTTTCGCCAAGTAGATAATCAATTTTTTCCTGGATCCCGGTTCTTCCATCGCTAAGCACCCATGCCCTCCAGTCGTCCATGGACTTCCATGTGCTGACGACCAGGCTCTCGCCGGGACGATCGATTCTCCTAAATGTTTCCCCGGAAATGTAGCCAGATTGTTGCATTGCCAGGTTTCTTAGCTTTTGAAGAAGAGGCTTTAAGGCTTCGGCCTTGCTTTCCGGCACTATCCGTTTAATGATTATTTTAACTGCCATTTTGCAATCCTCCTTATCTTTATAAAAAACTTGTATTAATTTAGCTTTTTGAAAAACGTGTTCCACAAGCATTCAGGTAACCCGGTTTTAAAGTGGGTCACTGTTTGAGTGTATTAGAGAGCGTTAAGAAAGAGCAGCAAAATAGCAAATTTTACCTGTGAGTTAAATAATATGCGCATTTAATCGGCTTTTATATACAGGATAGCATCTGTTCTTTCTTTACGCTCACTTATGCACGAGTTTGACACGGTTTAAAACCGG
>JAUVVL010000113.1 GCA_030604635.1 Desulfobacteraceae bacterium | reverse complement strand
TTATGGGCAAAACGTGTTACTACACTTTTGGGGGCGCCCGAAATCATAACTGCCTGAAATTACAGAGGGCGGACTTGAAATATCGCCAATTTGGGCCGATTTTGTGCTTACAAAACGCAAACCTGAGCATGAGTTGACACATCAAGAGGAATTATTTTTAGATTTTGATGCTCTTTAAAAATGTTTTCTACTTGTTCAAGTCTGTTTCTCTTGCAGAGAATAACAACTGAATGCTCAATACTTGTAATATATTTAGCTATTTGAACAACACCCTGCTCAACACCGCCGACAACGCCATCATGTTTTCGAAAATCAAAAACTACTTTCATGTTAACTTCCATAAATGGGTGGCTTGGAACGTCAGTTTAGCTTATGGTTTAAGGAATTAATTAAAAACTCTTTAACAGACTATCAATATCTGTAATGGCAAGACCTACGGATTCATCAGAAGCACCGTAATAAACATAAACTTTCCCGTCTTTTTCCACAACACCATTAGTAAAAACAACATTGCCGAAGAATCCTTCTTTTTCAAACGATTCAGTAGGAGTAAGCAACGGAGTATCAGCTCTCCGAACTATTTTAGACGGCTCGTTAAGGTCTAAGAGCAAACAGAATAAAGAATATAATGAATTATCTCCTTTACCATGACAAATAATCAACCAACCATCGGTGGTTTTGATGGGGGGTGCTCCGCCTCCAATTTTCATTGATTCCCACTTCATGTCTCGAGGGCGTGCTATGCATTTATGATTTCCCCAATGTAACAGATCGGTAGATTCACTGTACCAGATGGAAGCCTTCCCAAAACCCGAGTTATTCGGCCTGTGAAGCGCTATATATTTCCCCTTTACCTTTTCAGGGAAAATAGCGACATCTTTATTTTCTGGATGGAAAATTATCCCCTTTCTTTCAATTGTTACAAAATCTTCAGTCACCGCAAGTGCTGTAGACCATGAATCCTCAGAAATAACGGTAAAATTAATATAATATTTTACATCAATGAAGGTTACACGTGCATCCTCACACCCGTATTTTTCAGACTCATCTACCGGATATATAAATGGTTTATCTTCGACAGTGAAATTAACACCATCCTTGCTTCTTGAGAGTCTGATATGGCTCATTGTCGAAAGGAAGTCTTGACCTTATATATATTACACCCCGCGTGTCTTTTAATTTAACATCCGGGTCATCTTCTTTAAATTCCATAATAGCTGGATATGACTCGCCCTTTTCAAATTTATAAATAGGAGTGCTGACATATCCCTGTTTTGGCTCACACTTTTCAGCAACACGTAGCAATAAAATAATTTTATCCCCATATGTGATCGCCCCGGGGTTGAAAGCCCCGACAACTTTGTATCCTTCCATTGACGGTTTCACAACTGACGGTTTTATAACCGGATTATTTTAGTGCTTTTTAATCATGAACTCCTCCATCTGCCTTTTGTTTGTTTTTGTAAAAGCAACTTCTCAATAAATTGTTTGAGCCCACTGGTGGGCGAGTCGACTTTATCATCTAATACGCTGGAACTTATTGAGAAGTTACTTGTAAAACATTTTGACGCTTAATATTATAAAAAAAATAAATGCTCAAGAGATAAAACGTCAATCAGCGACGCCGGCAGTTAATTTAAAAATTATTGATTCCATGCAAAGATTCAAATATAAATAATTCAAGGGTCGGGGAGTTTTATCGAAAAGTTGTCCTCAACTAAGCGTAATGGGTGATCAGATGTAAAAGCGTGTGCTGTTTGAGGGTATTAGGGGAGACCTTTGAAAAATGCTCAATTTTGTTCAAGTTCAAGGAAGGCGAAAATTTTAACCACAGGAATACATTGAGTATTTTGAGGATAAAGCTAAAGCTTCACTTCGTGCAAAATGTTGAGCCTGACACAGAAATTGGCCAAAAGGGGGCGTTTTGCAAAGGTCTCTATCTGTGAAAGGAGTAAACTATGGCTTTTAATTTAAAGAACAGGAGTTTTTTGAAGCTTTTGGATTTCAGCCCAAATGAGATCAGGTTTCTGCTGGATCTTTCTATCGATCTGAAAAAGGCAAAATATGCTGGGATAGAGCAACCCCGATTGACCGGTAAGAATATAGCATTGATTTTCGAGAAATCTTCCACAAGGACCAGGTGCGCCTTTGAGGTTGCGTCTTACGATCAGGGTGCAAAGGTTACCTACCTGGGGCCTACCGGTTCTCAGTTGGGAACCAAAGAAACCATGAAAGATACGGCCAGGGTCCTTGGCAGGATGTACGACGGTATCGAATATCGCGGTTTCGGGCAGGAGAAAGTGGAAGAATTGGCGGAATACGCAGGCGTTCCTGTCTGGAACGGGCTCACCAACGAATTTCATCCCACACAGGTCCTGGCGGATTTTATGACGATGATGGAGCACTCCGACAAACCTTTGCACCAGGTCAAGTTCGCTTACCTGGGTGATGCAAGGAATAATATGGGCAATTCTCTTCTGGTAGGCGCTGCCAAGATGGGCATGGATTTCCGCTCGGTAGCGCCCAGGTCGGTTCAGCCCATAGAAGAAATCGTGGACGCAGCCAATAAAATCGCTGCTGAAACCGGCGCTACGCTCCTGATCACTGATGATTTGAAGAAGGGCGTCAAGGACTGCGATTTTCTTTATTCGGACGTCTGGGTCTCAATGGGTGAAGCGGATGAGGTATGGAAAGAAAGAATTGAGCTTCTGACACCCTACCAAGTCAATAAAGAGGCCATGGATCTGACCGGCAACCCCAAGGTGAAATACATGCACTGTCTGCCGGCGTTCCACAATCGTGATACCGTTATCGGTGAAGAGATCTACCAGAAATTCGGCTTGGAAGGTATGGAAGTGACTGAAGAAGTCTTTGAGTCGGAGGCATCTATTGTCTTTGACGAGGCCGAAAACAGGATCCATACCATCAAGGCCGTCATGGTAGCAACCCTGGGAGATTAATAGTATTAATTACCACAGGGTATATTATCGATTCAATTAATGAAATTCAGAAGTTATTTTAGGTTGAACCGGTCCGGCATGTGAGGTTTAACTTACCAAACTTTTATGCCTGCCGATAACAAATGATATGACCGCAATTCATTTTAAGCATTGACGCAAAGACAGTTGCAAACTATATTTTTATTTCGACCTTGAAAACCTGGTCCTTTGGGCCAGGTCAGAGTTAACCGGCTCTGCCAGAAGAGACGGCGCAAAAGTTTGAAGTGAGCTAAATTTAAGGAATTCTGCCAATTATATATAAAATCAGCGGAGCAACCCGCCCGCCTCGCCTGAGCACAAGCGCTTGAATTTCGCATATCTGGTTACGGCGAGTGCGATGGCGGGCAGGTCACTTCGTTCGACCAGAGGCCGTTCGGCTTTGAGGCTCTCGACAAGCTCTCGACAGGTTAGTCACTTCACACTTATCGATGCTGTGATAAATAGCCCCTTTCAGGGGCAAACCAAAGCCTGGTCCTATGGGCCAGGATTCTTTACATGGGAAAAGTAAATTCCCGATTTGTTTCAAAGAACTAAACTGTTACATAAAAGCTTGGTTTTTAATAACCTATGGGTAATTGGCTATGGAATATATCGAACCGCCTCCTGCTCCAAAACTCGATGAGAAGAAACCTAAGGGAAAGCTCCCGAAAGTTCTCCTAAACGACAAAGACGAACGCCAAATTATCATCCAGAAAGCTCAGATTAGGGACGTAGAAGAAATTCTCGAATTGGTGAACGCCTTTGCGGCATTGAATTTAATGCTTCCCAGAGGTCCCCAATACTTGTATGAAAATATCAGGGATTTTGTAATAGCCTGTGACGGCAACGTTCCGGTTTACAGCCTGACGGAAACCAGAGAAGTGTTGCACCTTATTGTGGCCTGCGGAAGCCTGCATGTGCTTTGGGAAGATATTGCTGAAATCAGAGCGCTTGCGATTCATCCGGATTACCAGCAGCTGGGGCTGGGAAAAAAATTAGTCGAATACATGAAAGAAGAGGCCAAACAACTGGGAATAAGGCGTTTGTACACTTTCACATTGACCGAAGAATTCTTTAAAATGCTTGGATTCAGACGACAAGACAGATCGGAACTTCCTCCCAAGGTATGGGGCGAATGCAGTCGCTGCCCGAAATATTTCCAGTGTGATGAAGTCGGAATGGTTCTGGAACTCTAACTCCGGTGAGGATGACCGGGTCTCCTGCCCCATAAGCGCTAAGTTGTTTTTGCGCAGGAGGGACTGAAAAAAATGAACATCCGTTTTCCCAGTATTAGTGGGTTTTATAGTATTCCTGTAGGCACTGATATTCAAATGGTTTCTTGTTTTGGGCTTTTAGACCCCGCACAATCGCTTCGGCAGCGGAAAGGGTCGTGATGAACGGAACGCGGTACTTAATCGCCGTCCATCCAATAGGGTATTCATCCTTGCGAGATCGCTGCCCTAAAGGGGTTTTAATAATAAGATCGATGTTATCGTTTTTGATGTAATCGACGACATTCGGACGTCCCTCGCTAACTTTCAATACCGTCTCCACCGGAATGCCCCGGCTGGCGATATAATTCGCCGTCCCCTTGGTGGCAACTAACTTATAGCCTAATTTAAACAAGCTTTCAGCAATGGGAAACATACGGGCTTTATCGTTATCATTCACGCTGATAAATATAGTGCCTGACTTTGGAATAGTAATACCGGCTGATTGAAAGGCTTTAAACACCGCCTCACCAAAAGTAGTTGCAATCCCCATGACCTCCCCGGTAGAACGCATTTCCGGTCGCAGGTAAATATCGGCTTTTTCAAAGCGGTCGAATGGAAATACCGATTCCTTAACAGCAACGTACGGCAATCGATCTTTAAAGGTATAACCGATTTGATCCAATCTTTTACCAGCCATCACTTCTGCGGCGATTTTGGAGATCGGAATTCCGGTTGCTTTACTCACGAAAGGTACCGTGCGCGATGCCCGAGGATTCACTTCGATCACATTAAGTGTATCATACATAATCGCAAACTGAATGTTGATCAGGCCTTTGACATTTAGTGCTTCAGCAAGCATCCGGGTATATTCTTTGATGTCTTCATACTGATCCCGGCTCAGCAAAAAAGGCGGCAAGACGGCCATACTGTCCCCTGAGTGTACACCTGCCTCTTCGATATGCTGCATGACACCACAGATTTCTGTTCGCTCCCCGTCGGAAATGGCATCTACGTCAAACTCAAAAGCGTCTTCCAGGAAGCGATCAAGAAGCACCGGATGTTCCTCGGAGGCATTAACAGCATGCTGCATGTAATGTTCCAACGATTTAAGATCATAAACAATCTCCATAGCCCGGCCGCCCAGTACGTAGGAAGGTCTTACCATCAACGGAAATCCAATTTTCTGACCAATTTCAGCGGCATCCTCAATGGACGTGGCCGTTCCGTATTGGGGATGGGGAATATCCAGGGAATCCAACAGGGCTCCGAACCGGTCGCGATCTTCGGCCAGATCGATGGAATCCGGGGAGGTCCCCCAGATGGGCACGCCGGCCCTTTCCAGGTCAAGCGCCAATTTCAGCGGTGTCTGGCCGCCAAATTGAATAATGACACCATCCGGTTTTTCCAGTTCAATCACATTCAATACATCTTCATAGGTTAGAGGCTCGAAATACAGCTTATCGGCCACGTCATAATCCGTGCTGACCGTCTCCGGATTGCAGTTGATCATGATGGCTTCGATTCCCAGATCTTTTAAGGCCAGGATGCCGTGTACACAGCAGTAATCGAATTCTATACCCTGGCCGATTCGGTTGGGACCGCCGCCTAAAACAATCACTTTCTTATTGTTTGAAGGGATGGATTCGTTTTCCTGGTCGTAGGTGGAATAATAGTAATTGGTAAAGGACTCAAACTCGGCCGCACAGGTATCCACAATTTTAAAAGACGGCAATATTCCATTTTCTTTGCGTAGCCTGCGGATTTCGTTTTCCAGATTCCCGGTCAACAGGGCGATGTGCTTGTCGGAGAATCCAAGACGTTTGGCGCTTCGGAGGGTTTCCGGTGTGAGAGTCCGCCGTTGTACGAATTCCTCAGTAATGTGAGTCTCGAACTCGACAAGTTGCTGAAGGTTTTTCAGAAACCAAACGTCAATACTGGTAATCTTGGATATTTCTTCGGGAGAAATTCCGTTGGTGAGGACCTGCCAAATTTTCAGGATGCGATCCGGCGTTCCCCGTCTGAGGTCATCCAGCAAGGCTTCATTAGACATGCGGCTATAGGGATAGTTGCCATTGGCATGGAAACCGGACCAGCCGTTTTCAAGGGATCGTAGCGTTTTGTTCATCGCTTCCTTGAAGGTTCTGCCGATTCCCATGGCTTCACCAACCGATTTCATCTGAGAGCTCAATCGACTGTCGTTTCCGGGAAACTTTTCAAAATCCCAGCGGGGAATCTTAACGACAACATAGTCGATGGCCGGCTCAAAGCATGCCGGAGTTTTTCGGGTAATATCGTTAGGGATCTCGTGAAGATGATAACCCACAGCAAGTTTGGCGGCAATCTTGGCTATTGGAAAACCGGTGGCTTTGGATGCCAGAGCCGAACTGCGTGAGACCCTGGGGTTCATTTCAATGACCACCATCTCTCCGTTTTCCGGGTTCAAGGCAAACTGGATGTTGGCCCCTCCGGTTTCAACTCCGATTTTAGCCACAATTTTCTTGGACGCATCCCGCATGGCCTGAAATTCAACATCCGTTAGGGTTTGGGCGGGGGCTACAGTAATACTGTCTCCCGTATGTATACCCATGGGATCGAAGTTTTCGATGGAACACACGACTACAAAATTGTCTGCCGCATCCCGCATAACTTCCAGCTCGTATTCCTTCCACCCAAGCACGGACTCCTCGATCAATATCTCGGTGACCGGGCTGGCGCTCAATCCCCACCGGGCCGCCCGGCTGAACTCCTCTCTGTTATAGACGACACTGCCGCCAATACCTCCAAGGGTAAATGAGGGGCGAATGATTAGCGGAAAGCCGATTTCATCACGCAGTGCCTCCGCCTCCTCAAGAGAATTAACACATTCGCCTGCGGGAACCTTCAATCCGATTTCCCGCATAGCATTGCGAAATAGATTCCGGTTTTCGGCCAACCGGATCGTCTCGAGACCGGCTCCAATTAACTCCACTCCGTATTCTTCCAAAATACCACTTTCGGCAAGTTCAACTGCAAGATTAAGACTTGTCTGTCCGCCAAGGGTTGGTAACAGCGCATCGGGGCGCTCATCCTCTATGATTCTTGCAATCACCTCTGCGCGAAGCGGTTCTATATAGGTTCTATCCGAAAATTCGGGATCTGTCATAATCGTGGCCGGATTGCTGTTGATTAATATAACAATAAACCCTTCTTCACGCAGTGCTCTGCAGGCCTGGGTTCCGGAATAATCAAACTCGCAGGCCTGACCGATGACGATGGGACCTGACCCAATCACAAGTATTCGTTTTATGTCTTTTCTTTTAGGCATGGAACTGCTTCATATCCTCTATAAATTGCTCAAATAGATACCGACTGTCATGGGGCCCTGGTGAGGCCTCCGGATGATATTGAACCGAGAAAGCCCGCAGGGATTGGTGCCTGATTCCTTCCAGGGTCTCATCATTTAGGTTTATATGGGTGATCTCAACCCCGCTTTTCGCCAAGCTGTCAATATCAATGATAAAACCATGGTTCTGAGAAGTTATCTCAACGGCGCCGGTGAGTAGATGCTTTACCGGGTGGTTTGCGCCGTGATGGCCGAATTTCAACTTGGTTGTTTGGCCGCCGAGCGCCAGTCCCAAAAGTTGATGACCCAGGCAAATCCCGAAAATCGGTTTCTTGCCCAACAGGTGTTGAACTGATTTGACTGCGTATTCAACAGGCTCCGGATCGCCGGGACCGTTGGAAAGAATGATTCCATCGGGATTCCACTGGAGCACCTCTTCAGGCGGAGTATGGGCGGGAAATACACGTAGTTGACACCCGTAATCGTTTAATGTTCTTAAAATTGAAAATTTCACGCCGTAATCGTAGACGGCTACTCTGAATGAACTTTTTTGATTGCGATCGCTTTCACCGTATAACGGCCAATCCCAATACGTGTCCGTTGTGACTTCTTTAACGATATCTCTTCCGACAAGCTTTTTACCGCTTTTCAGTCGCTCTAACAAGGTGTCAAACGGTTCATTGGTAGTGGTAATCATCCCCATCTGAGCGCCGTGATCACGCAAATGACGGGTCAGTGCACGGGTATCAATATCGCTGATCCCGACAATGCCGTAATGTTTTAAGTACTCATCAAGGGATTGGTTCGCCTGCCAGTGACTGACGATCGGGCTGTATTCGCGTATGATAAAACCTGCCGCGTAAATACGCTTTGATTCAAAATCTTTCCGGTTGACGCCATAATTTCCGATTTGCGGATATGTCATAGCGATTAACTGGAAATGATACGAAGGATCCGTCAGGATTTCCTGGTATCCGGTCATAGCAGTATTGAAGACCACCTCACCGGTGGTCGTACCTTCGGCGCCAAGGGAACGCCCTTCATACAGCACTCCGTCAGATAAAATTAAACTTGCTTTCATTATTAAAACAGCCGCTTGTGGTTAAATAACGCCCTCAAATCGAAGGAATCAAATTTCACAAAAATGGAAAATTCTTTTGATCGATTCCAACTACATGATTGAAAGAAAAACTTCAACTTTTTTCATAATTTTTTCTTGAGAATTTAGCGCCTGCATAACTTTGGTGTGGGAACATAACCTTGATGCCCATGTAAAAAGTCCTTTTTACATGGATTAAGGAATTTAGGGATTAAGGAATTGCGAATTATTTAAAGACATTATGAATGCGCAAAATTGAATAATTCAGCAAGTTTTGACTTTTTACGAAACCATCAATATAGGCGGACGTTGTATAAAATCGCGAAGCAATTTTATAACTTGATACCTTATGGGTTTTTTGCCATACTTACAAGTCTTGAAAGAAATGAGTAACTTCTCAATAAGTGATGGTAAATAAAATGATAAAAGCCCAGCCCAGAATTTATTGAGAAGTTACAGAAATAAGATCTATACCAAAGAAATGATTTCCGGAATCAAGGTTTTATATTAACAAAGGAAGTGGTTATGTCTGTTCAGAAACTCAAAGAAACTATTTTAAACAAAATTAATAGAGCTACAGAGAAAGCCCTGGGGCAAATCCCGGAACATCTTGAACTTGGTTTTCCCCCGAACACCGAATTAGGCCATTTTGCCGTCGGGTGCTTTCCGCTCGCAAAACAGTTTCGTAAATCTCCAGCAGAAATTGCCAAAAAGATTTCGGAAAAAATCACACCAGATGACGTTATCCAGGAAGTAAATGTTTCAGGGCCCTATCTTAATATAAGTATATTCCCTGATGTGCTTTTCGGAAAATTCTGTTCCGAAATAATTTCAGAGAATAATAAATATGGGGAATCCTCTGTTGGCCAAGGCACACGGGGTATGGTGGAATTCTTGTCGCCTAATACAAATAAACCGCTGCATTTAGGGCACTTGCGAAATGGTGCCTTAGGAATGTCTATTTCAAAAATACTAGAAGCAACCGGTCATTGGGTCGTCAAAGCGAACCTAATTAATGACCGGGGAGTTCATATTTGCAAAAGTATGCTGGCCTGGAAACGATGGGGAGACGGTTCAACTCCGGAATCCGAAGGTTTAAAAGGAGATCACTTTGTCGGTAGCTGGTATGTGCGGTTTGCCCAGGAGGCTGATAAAAACCAAACTATAGAAGATGATGTGCAAATAATGCTTCAACAATGGGAAGCTGGCGATCCGGAAACCGTAAAATGCTGGGAGACTATGAACAATTGGGTATACGACGGCTTTGCCGAAACCTATAAAAATTTCGGACTCGAGTTCGACGTATTTTATTATGAATCCGATACCTATAAAATGGGCAAGGATGTCGTCCAAAAAGGTCTGGGAAAAAATGTTTTCTCAAAGGATGATCACGACAACACTGTTTTTCATTTGCCTGTAGCGGAATTCGGCCAGGAAAAAGGCGGTGAAGCCAAAAAAGTAACGCTTTTACGTCCTGATGACACCAGCCTTTACATTACTCAGGATATTGGCGCATCCATTTTAAAAATAGAGGAACACAAGTTATATTTTTCAATTTACGTGGTGGGCAGTGAACAGGAATACCACTTTAAATGCCTCTTTCAGATCCTCAGCTCCATTGGCTATGAATGGGCCAAGGATTGTCATCATCTTTCCTATGGCATGGTGTATTTGCCGGAAGGGAAAATGAAATCCAGAGAAGGGAAAATCGTCGATGCCGATGTTCTGATCGCTGAAATGAAAAAACTGGCCGCAGATGAAATTCGCCAGCGCGATCCTGAAGGTCTACTTTCCGACGATGAAATAAACCACCGTGCAAAAAAAATCGGCATCGGTGCGATAAAATTTTATCTGTTGCGAGTTCGACCGACCCAGAGCATCAATTTCGATCCGGCCGAGTCCATTTCATTCGACGGGTTTACCGGTCCCTATTGCCAATATGCATATGCGCGAATTTTTGGGATATTGGCGAAAGCCCAAGATAGCGCTTTTAATCTTCAAGATTGCGACTTTTCCCTTCTTGGCAATGCACAAGAGCTTCTATTGCTTCAGAAATTGATTCAGTTTCCGGAAGAAATAAATAACGCTGTTCAGGGATTCAATCCGTCAAAGATTGCCGTTCACATATTTAATACGGCCAAAGCGTTTAATCAGTTTTACAATAAACATCATGTGCTTCGTGCGGAGAATGAAAAGCTGGTAACTGCCAGGCTTGCGCTCATCAAAGCAACGGCCATTGTGTTAAAGAAGGGTTTGAATTTGTTGGGAATAGAAGTATTAGAGAATATGTAGGTTACTTTTAATCTAATACCAATTTGTAGTCGAAATTTGGAAGCTATCGTAACATTTTAGCCCTTTGAAAACATTATCGCATTCAGATAATCCGGTTTTAAACCGTGTCAACCACGCCGAAGGCGGATAAAACTCGTGCATAAGTGAGCGTAAAGAAAGAACAGGTGCAATCC
>JAUVVL010000327.1 GCA_030604635.1 Desulfobacteraceae bacterium | reverse complement strand
TTGCTGATAAACTTTTCATCAGCCCCAAAACGGTTGAAAACCACCGCTCCAGTATTATGCGCAAGCTCGGGCTACACAGCACCTTTGAACTTATACGCTATGCTGCAAAGCTCGGCCTCATCGACCTAGACCTCTGGAAAGAATAACCCCACATTAAGGCCCCGTCAAATCGGATATCCTCTCTATCGTATAGGGGGAATTCCCCCCTAGGAGATTTCCTCAGAAAAAATGAAGCCTCCCCCCTATGGACAGACCGAATAAAGTCTGTAAAAAATAATCTTGTGAGAAAACCGGGCTAAAACAGCAAAAGATTTCATTTAATCTTTTTTGTAAATAGCGATTTTTTTTCGCTTAAAGTCAAATTGGTGACCGTCTTGACGAACAGTTGCCGCATTGAGCCGGAACCCGAAATGTATTGAAATGGAAACCAGGAAAAACAATGGCTTGAGCAATAATTTTCCTGAGATAAAACACCTCATTCAGAGTATTCAACGCATTGAAGGAAACCCAGATTGTTTCGGCACGGCAGACGGGAACTATGACCGCTTGGACTGCTCCTGGCGTGAATATTGCTTGAAAGAAGCGCCAAAAGATTCGGTTTAGAAGGACAAAATGGCTAGCATTTTAATTGTGGATGATCAGCCCCACGCTCGAAAACTGGTTTCAAAATCGTTAAGCGCTGAAGGTTACCAGATTGAGGCTATTGGTAATCCCGCTTTGACATGGGAACATATCAGAGAGCTACAACCGGATTTGGTGTTTCTGAATTCTCTTTCAGACCGATTTGACAGTTTTGAACTTCTTATTGATATCAAACGCGGACATCCAAAATTTCCGGTACTTGTTTACGTAACAAAAAGTTTTGATGACGTGGAAAGACTCAAGGAAGCGATAGCCGGTGTTCTGGATGAATAACCGGTTGCCGAATCATAAAAGAAATTAAGATCCGTATAACCCGGGACCCAAAACTTTCGGATAAGTTATGGATCATTTAAGATAAAAAAATTAGGTAAGGAAGTATGGCATGTCGAAGGTCAAAACAAAACAGAAAATTAAACGGCGGAAGGTGACATTTTCACTTGAAGCCACCGATGCCAATGAGGTCATTTTGATGGGAGATTTTAACGATTGGAATCCCAAAAGGCACCCGATGAAAACTGATGGAAACGGAGTATGGGACAAGACAGTGATAATTCCTCCGGGAAAATACGAGTACAAGTTTTTAATTGACGGGAATTGGATAGAAGATCCCCAAAATGACCAGACTTGTCCGAACTGCTTCGGAACTCTAAACAGTGTTTTTAACTTGACCGCTCCTTAACGCGGTTAAGCAGGATCAAAATTTTATCAGATACACAGCATTAAAAAATGCTGCCTGAAAGTAGGAAACAAAATCAATATCCGCTACACGGGATAATAGGAACAGCATATCATGACAGATTTTCCCACCAATCCCCGAGTTCTGATTGTGACCCCTGAGGTCACCTATCTTCCCAAAAGCATGGGAAGCAATTCCAACAACTTGAATGCTAAAGCAGGAGGGCTTGCCGATGTTTCGGCTGCTTTGATAAGTGAACTTTATAGACAGGAGGCTGATGTCCACGTGGCCCTTCCGGACTATCGATCAATATTCAACGGTCATTTATCTTCACATGTTAGAAGGGAACTGAACACGATTAGGAAGAGTGTGCCCAGCGAAAGAATTCATTTGGCCCAGGACAGGGCTTTCTTCTATCTTAATCATATCTATTCCGGTTATGAGTTTGAAAACATTAAAATTTCACTGGCGTTTCAGCGAGAGGTTATCAACAATATCGTTCCTCAAATTCAGCCGGATCTTAAATCCCATCTTTCTCAAGCTGATGGGTATCTGTTCAAAAGCCACACAGCCGTCAGTGAACTCAGGCAAAAGGTATCCGCGTTATTAAAACATAAGTATGCTGTTCAGAAAGATGCAGAATCACCTTCTCCATAACTTCATTTATTAAAGTCAGGAGGAATTAGATATCATATGTTGTTGTTCGTGCGAGGTTTTGACACAAGGCCTGTTGCTTCAATATTAACCCTTAAAAATGTAAACTCTTATCAACTCAACTTAAAAGGAGGAAATGCTCATGTTTAAAAAAGTATTGGTTCCATTGGATGGATCAGAGTTGGCGGCAAAAATCTTGCCCCAGGTAGAAGACTTGGCCAAAACCTATCAAGCTCAGGTCACCTTGATAACCGTAGGCCATCTTGCTAGTGCCGCAGGAGCGGTGGAGGCGACCCCGGAAATTATAAGGGAAGCTGCGGCCCACGAAAAAAAGATTTCAGCAAGGTACCTGGAAAAAACCGCTGGTGCTCTGAAGGAAAAGGGTCTAAAAGTCGATTGGATCTATGTAGAGGCTATGCCAGACCATGCAATTGTAACATATGCGGCAAAACAACGGATGGACCTCATCGCTATGGCCACCCATGGGAGAGGAGAAGTTGCCTGGGTGCTCGGCAGTGTGGCACAAAAGGTTGTCAGCCATGCGACAGTGCCGGTGCTGTTATTACGAGTGATGGAATTCAAGGAACCCCCTCTCAAAGCAGAATGGTTTATGGGTGCCTAACCAATATCTCCACTGTCAGGATCAAACGTATCCTAGGAGTTGCACTCACAGGGGAATGCGGGACATCCATAAATAAGTAAATAAATAATGCTTAAAAGATAATTGTCTACTTATATGGATGTCCTGTAACACAGTGCCGGTAAAATTGACGATTAATCCAAGTAATACAAATGGTTGTGCGATTAAGAGATCTTGTAACGCAGTTGATTGCAATTTGTCAGTATTCTTATTGTTTTCAAAAGGTTGTCTGATTAAGGGATCTTGTAACGCAATTTCTGTTTTTGACGGTTTTCGGTGCCAGTAGCCCGGGTTGGCTTTTCGCCACTCTTGGACTCGCTTGACGTTTTCAGGGCAGCGGAAGTAGTCTTGGTTTTCCGGCTTTTTCAGCCACTTGTCTTGACTGGCCTTCTTGCTGGCCTTGCGGCATTCAGTTTTGGAACAAAATTTTTGACGCGTTGCATTGCGAGCGTCCGGAAGAAATAAAGTGTGACAATTCTTACACTTACACTTCTTAATGCGTATCATCGGCCATGTCCCTCCTTATGGCCGATAATAAAATCGCTGTAGCAAAATTTACAGGGTGAAGAATATAAAAGAAAATATTTTATATTCGGAAGGTTGGAAGAAAATGAACCCTAACAAAATACATCATTTTCATCCTGCTACGATGGGGACAGTTTCAGAACGCCCCTGACAATCACACTGCCGACAATATCAATATTCTTTTGCCGGGATTTTTCTTGAACCCAGGCTATGGAAGAACCGTTCATGTCCTGGGCAAGATCGGAGGCATTCATGCTGAAGCCGGTGGTAAACAT
>JAUVVL010000108.1 GCA_030604635.1 Desulfobacteraceae bacterium | reverse complement strand
GGACAGTAAAAACAGGAAGAAGGTGCCCGGCCGCTAAAGGGATTCACAACGATTGTGCGTGTCTCACTTGTTAGCGATGGACGTAGGAGAGGTTCACGGATGCCGATTTCAATCTTGATTCTCTCCTGCTAATCCATCACAGCCGAGGGGTACTCAAGGTAACCGATGTACTGTCGCGATTCATTGTGCCCTCTGAACGCTTGTGAGACTGCAATCCCGGGAATGGCCTCAGGCAGTTCATCAAAAATCTCCTTAATGGGGTTCATTTCAGAACGCCTCTGATTTCGCGGAGTGTCCACTGCAACCGGAATGACCAAATCCAGATCTTCGCTGAGTCTGTAGAAATCCGCATAGACCTTGCTCAGGCAAGTGCCTCCTTTAAAAACGAGCGGTGTAATGCGGTTAAAAATGTGATGTAGAATCAATGAGCAATAGTAGTCCTTTTCGATCAGGCTTACTGTAAAACCCGTAACGGATTCTGAATATGACAATGCCTCCCGGAAGATGTCCGGATCCGTATCGTGAGGGTATGGGAAGTTGACCTCATCCATTAACAATGATTCCCCATTTGCGGTTGATTGTTCCTTTGGCGGATCGGACTGGAATCCAGGGTATCAGAGAACTTGAAGCGCTAAGTTGACGCTGGAGTCGATTCATCATTCTCGGATTCCTGATCAAAGTATCTAATAAATACCCGATTCGCCTGATCGTCGCCATATTTCCATATTTGGCCGTATTCTTGATTATTTCTGACGCAAGACTGGGCTCATTGTTTATCTCCTCTTTGATCCAGTCATATCCCCGGGGGAGACTATTAAAGCGGGACCAGTCGTAAACTGTATCCATGAGGGTTCTGGCCTTGGAAGAGTAGATCATTTCCATATCCTCTCGGGTGCGCACGGCATGGATGGCTCCCAAGCGTTCATCAGCGACTTTGATGAATTGAAACGCCAGGTTCCCTATCGACCGTTTCCCTGAAATACGGTTATTGTAGAGATAGGTCACACTTGGAATTTGGTCATCGAAGCCATAGAAATTAAAGGCCGTCGGCCCACAAATCTGATATCTGCCTTTCTCCTCCTCCATGTGTTTTTGAAGAATCAGGGCCACCCCTGGGCTATACTTTCCTCCGGCCGGTATGCGAGAGGGAATGAGATACAACCCCCGTTTAAGTCTCAAAATCCAGCCGGAATCCGACAGACGACGGAACAGATCTCGTTCCTGTGATGCCGATATATCTAATATGGGGGCTATTTCTCCGGTGCGGACAATGTTCAGCTTCTTAAGCTGAACATAGGCGAAAAACCGCGATGAGAGACTCCCCAACTCTGGTCCTTTCGATTTCATTTTATTTCTCGTAAATGGTTTAATAACCCATTATCAAGAAATATCATAAAAATCAATTTATTTTGAATAGACGTAGGGAATCGAAGCAGTATTCTGATTTAAGGTTGAATCTATTTTAATTATTTATGTTTTTGCTAAAGATGAAAAAGTGGGTTTATAGCCGTTTCTTTGTAAAGGCCCGCCCTGAATGACTTTTTAGGTATTTTTCAAATGCAGCCGCTTTTTCCCGAGAGCGGAACGCGATGGCCGTTTCAATTTGCCAAGGGCGGTATTTGGATGTATGGGGATTGTTTCCTTGGTTGTGAGACTTCAGGCGGGCCTCCAAATCATCGGTCAACCCAGTGTATCGGTGGGTCGCGTTTTTCTCACTCAATAGGACATAAACATAGGTGAAACCCTTCAATTCTTTCCTCTGGCTTGCCAAGGCGTAGCGTCTTCGTTTCACTTCGCCGTCTCAAGAGTTCGAAACGATGATTATAAAGGTAATGTGTTTAGCCCGGCTTCGCTTTCAGCTACGCCGCGGCAGTCTCCTATCTCAACTCCGTTTCGAACGGAGACTGGTCGGGGCGAGAGGATTTGAACCTCCGACTTCCTGCTCCCAAAGCAGGCGCGCTTCCAGGCTGCGCCACGCCCCGATGTTGGAAGGTTTTAGACGCTTAGTAATAATTTTTGTGAATTTTGTGGCAAAAGATTTTTTCTCACCGCAAAGACGCAGAGAACGCAGAGTTTAAGGACTTTTTTGTTTTCCGTTGACCCCAGAGGAATAGGCTTCGCATTCCACGGGGCAGGGAGGACGGAAAACAAAAAGAAACGCATTTTTCAGATAATCATTCAAATATGTATTGCATTTAGCACGAGCTGTTTAGTTTTTTTAATTGGCGCCTCTCACGACAATTAAAAATAAATAAATCTCTTTGCGTCCTCGGCGTCTCTGCGGTGAATACAAAAACTGCTAAAATTACATTACCTGCTTGGTTCCGGTTTATCCAAGTTAGGTATCACTGTTTTATTAATTGTGCAAGTCGAATATTTCGCGAATAATACCGCTATTGAACTTTTTCAAAAAAATCGTCTATGCCGCTTCGGATTCCTTTGGCAATATCAGATAAAACGCTGATATCGCGCATCGATTTCTCTTCGGCAGGGTTGGTAATGTATCCGATTTCGACGAGGATTGCAGGCATATCCGCCCCTTCAAGAACCTTCAGCGGTGCACCTTGAATTTCGCTTTCAATAAATATTATCTGTTCATTGATGCGATTTTGTATCAATTCGGCCAGGGCTTGGCTGGTTGTTTGATGCCTCTTTTGTATATTGGTCCATGGTGTCAGGGTATTGATGCTTTTCAGCGGTTTGGATGGTTCAGTTTTAAGGGTCAGGGTGGATCCTGATGTTTCTTTAAAATAATACAGGGACATACCGCTTGCTTGATGAAGGAAACTACCACCGGCATGAATACTGATGAACAGGTCTGCTTCCAAATGGTTGGCTGCGGCTGTTCGGGCGTGGATATCAAGCCAATAGTCATCGGTTCGTGTAAGAATTACTTTGTAAGTGTTTCCGAGCTCTTCCGCTATAATTCGGGCAAGAGTCAGGGTTACGTTTTTTTCAAATGTTTCATCAGGGCCCTGGGCGCCTTTGTCATGTCCCCCATGTCCGGGATCTAAAACAATGATTTTTTTCTGCTTGCCAAAAATCATCCTTTTGGGGTTTGCTTCTGTGGCCAATGCACATACAAGCATAACCACCAGGAACATTACGACAAAATTATGTTTAATAGGATGAAATTTGCAAAATACTGACATAACAAGCGCTTTCCTCAATTTAACTTGACACCCATATAGTTTGATATTACTTTTGAAATTGCCTTTTTATTGAAATTAATATATATTATAATATATTGTCAAGCCGCATAAATAGTATGCGAGAGTGGCGGAACTGGTAGACGCGCTGGACTTAGGATCCAGCTCTGGCAACAGAATGGGAGTTCAACTCTCCCCTCTCGCACCATTTAAGAATTGACGCTAAGAGACCTTTGAAAAATGTTTAATTTTGTTCAAGGTCAAGAAAGGCGAAAATTTTAACCGCCCCGTACGATCTTCCGGACCTACGGGGCAGGCACGAATACATTGAGTATTTTGAGGATTAAAATTTGAGTCTGACGCAGAGATTGGGCAAAAGGGGACGTTTTGCAAAGGCCTTGCTAAGTGTCTGTGTATACTATACGACTTAGCCACCGCTTTGTTAGAGAGGAATTTTATGCAAGTTACGGTAGAAGATGTGAACAGTGTAAAAAAGATACTGCATATTGAGATCCCGGAAGATAAGGTTGCCCGTGAACTTGACAATGCCTACAAAAATCTCAAGAAAACAGCTAAGATAAAGGGTTTTCGCCCTGGAAAGGCGCCCCGTTCGGTTTTGGAGAGGTTGTATAAAAAAGATGTCCATAATAATGTCTCTTCCAAATTGCTTCAGGACTCCTTTGTTGAGGCGATCAAGGAAACCGATCTCAATATTGTGGGAAACCCAAAAATTGATCCGCCCGGGCTTGATGAGAAAGGGCCTTATAAATATGATGCCACTGTGGAGGTAAAACCCGAAATTGAGGAAATCGATTTCAAGAGCTTAACACTGAAAAAGAGTCTGTACCGGGTTACGGATCGAGAAATTGATGTACAGGTTAAAATGCTTCAGAAAAACCTGGCACGACAAAATCCCATAACAGAAGATCGAGCAGTCCGGGAAGACGATTTTGTTCTGATCGATTATGAAGGATTTAAAGACGGAAAGCCCTTTGCCGAAACCCAGAAGACTGAAAACTTTACCATGAAAATCGGCACAGGTCATATTTTAAAGACTTTCGATGAACAATTGATCGGCATGAAGCCGGGAGATAACAGGGGAATAAAGGTTGATTTTCCTGATGACTATTTCAATGACAAGCTGGCAAACCTTGAAATAAATTTTCAGGTAAAACTCAATGAAATCAGGGAAGAGCTGCTTCCTGAAATCGATGATGAATTTGCCAAAAGACTTGGCCAGTATGAAACCTTAGATGACTTGAAAAATGCCATAACAGACAACCTGAATCAGGGCTATGCCAAGCGGGTGGAACAGGAGCTGAATGAACAAATTTATGAGGCCTTGATCGCAAAGTCAGAATTTGAGGTGCCTGATTCAATGGTCGATTATGAACTCGAAGGCATTATTGAAGAGGCTGAAAGGTCTTTTGCATATCATAACAAGTCCATGGAAGATCTGGGACTTTCAAAGGAAATACTTTCAGAAAAATATCGTGACACAGCGGAAAAGAAGGTAAGGCGCCATCTGATTTTAGGCAAGATTATTGAGCAGGAAGATATGACACTTACGGATCAAGAATTGGAGGACGGTTTCAAGGAGATGGCCCAAACCTTTAATCAGCCTCTTGAACATATAAAGAACTATTATAAACAAAACGAGGACAAGATCGAGTTTTTTAAGCATACCCTACTTGAAAAACAGGCTGTCAAGCTTATTATTGAAAGTAGCACCATAGAAGAAGTGGAGCCCGAGTTAAAGCAAGATCCAGAAACGAATAGTTAATCGTTAATCTAATTACAATAACAAAATACATTATCAAGGAGACAATTTGTGCCACTAATACCCATGGTCATAGAGCAGAGCAGCAGAGGTGAGCGCGCCTATGATATATACTCAAGGCTTCTCAAGGACAGAATAATATTTATCGGTTCACCCATGACTGATGAGATTGCGAATCTTTTGATAGCGCAACTTTTGTTCCTCGAATCCGAAGATCCTGACAAAGACATCAACTTTTACGTAAATTCCCCCGGCGGTATGGTTACAGCAGGTTTGGCTGTATATGATACCATGCAGTACATTAAGCCTGATATTGCCACCGTATGTATCGGTCAGGCAGCCAGTATGGGTGCGCTTTTACTGACTGCCGGTACAAAAGGTAAACGCTATACCCTGCCCAACGCAAGGATTTTACTCCATCAGCCCATGGGAGGATTTCATGGGCAAGCGTCCGACATTGAAATTCAGGCTAAAGAAATCCTTCGCATGAAGGACACACTGAATAAAATACTGGTATATCATACAGGCAAGGATTTAAAGCGAATACAGTCTGATACGGACCGTGATTTTTTCATGACAGGTGAGGAGGCCAAAAAATACGGACTCGTCGATCATGTCATCGTTAACAGGGAAGATTTTGACAAAATAGAAAAGGGGGATGCATAAAATGGCGAAAAAAGGGGATATGAACGACAATCTCTTCTGTTCATTTTGCGGAAAAAATCAGAAAGAGGTCCAGAAACTGATTGCAGGTCCCGCAGTCTATATTTGTGATGAATGCATACAGCTTTGCAGCGAAATCATCGAAGAGGAAAAAGAAAAAGATACAGCGGATATGGAGCAGACGCTTGTTCCAAGAGAAATTAAAGAGATGCTCGATGATTACGTGATTGAACAGGATTCGGCCAAAAAATTTCTCTCTGTTGCAGTTTATAACCATTATAAGCGTCTTGACTCTTCGATCAGAACAGGGGATGTGGAAATCCAGAAAAGCAATATCCTCCTTATCGGACCAACAGGCTGCGGCAAGACGCTGTTGGCGCAGACCCTTGCCAGATTTCTGAATGTACCTTTTACTCTTGCTGATGCTACGAGCCTGACAGAGGCCGGCTATGTCGGCGAGGATGTTGAGAATATCATCCTTTCCCTGCTCCAGAATGCTGATTACGATGTGGAAAAGGCCAAACGCGGTATCGTTTACATTGATGAAATCGACAAGATCGCGCGCAAATCCGACAATCCATCCATTACCCGTGATGTTTCAGGAGAAGGGGTTCAGCAGGCATTATTAAAAATTATAGAAGGAACCACTGCCAGCGTGCCGCCCAAAGGGGGACGAAAGCATCCGCAACAGGATTTTGTCAAGGTCGACACCTCTAACATACTTTTTATTTGCGGCGGAACCTTTACCGGGCTCGAACAGATCATCCAGCGGCGTCTCGGATCCAAAGTTATGGGCTTTGGGGCTAAAATCGTCAAGCAGGAAGAGAAAAATATAGGTGAAACCCTGCAAATGGTTCAGCCCGAAGACCTGATCAAATTCGGTTTGATTCCTGAATTTTTAGGCCGTCTGCCTGTCATTGCAACCCTTGATGAATTGAATGAGTCTGCTTTGATCCGAATACTGAAAGAGCCGAAAAATGCTTTGATCAAGCAGTATAAAAGACTTATGGAGATCGAAGGGGTTAACTTGAGGTTAACAGACAGCGCCCTTTCAGCCGTTGCCAATGAAGCCATGAAACGAAAATCCGGCGCCAGAGGGCTTCGCGCCATTCTGGAGAGCTGCATGATCGACATTATGTATGAGATTCCTTCAATGGAAAATGTCAAGGAATGTGTCATCGGAGAAGATACTGTACTTAATAAAGAAGATCCGATCCTGTTATTTGAGCAGCCAAAAAAACAAGCATAAGACAGGTGATAGATGGTACAGAAACGTCCATAACCCATAACCGTTACATATATAAATATCACTATGATTAACTTACCGAAATTGTTCAAGGATGATGATTTTGATTCATCTATGTGGTTGCTTCCGATGCTGCCGCTGAGGGATATTGTGGTCTTTCCCCACATGGTTGCACCGCTTTTTGTGGGGCGTTCAAAATCGGTGAATGCCCTTACCGATGCAATGAATAATGACAAGAGAATTTTTCTTGCCACTCAGAAAAAGGCGGGAATTGACAACCCTACTGAAAAAGACGTCAATCGAATAGGCACCATTGCAAACGTACTTCAACTTCTTCGGCTCCCGGATGGCACGGTAAAAGCTCTGATTGAGGGGAAAACCAGAGCCGCTGTTGCCCGTTTTGTTAAGAACAAAGATTTTTTTCAGGTGGCCATAGAACCGATGGTTGAAACGGAAGTTTCGCCCCCCGAGGGTATTGCTCTGGTCAGAGCTGTTACTGAAAGTTTTGAAGAATATGCCAAATTGAACAAGGACATCTCAAAAGATCTTGTGAGCAGTATTGCCGCTATCTCAAATCCTTCAAAGTTGGCCGACACTGTGGCAGCCCATTTTTCATTCAAAATTGAGGATAAACAGCGTCTGCTGGAAACGATTTCCCTGGAAGAGCGGCTTTCTCTCCTTTTGCGCCTGATAAAGATGGAAATAGATATCTTCAAAATGGATCAGCGGATTAAAGGTCGCGTCAAACAACAGATGGAGAAGACCCAGAAGAATTATTATCTGAATGAACAGATGCGGGCAATCAAAAAAGAGATCGGTTCTGAAGATGATCCAGGTGACGAACTCAAGGAGCTTGAAAAGAAAATCAAGCGCAAAAGAATGTCGAAGGAGGGCGCAGCAAAGGTCAGACATGAGTTCAGAAAGCTCAAGATGATGACCCCCATGTCGGCTGAAGCAACGGTGGTTCGCGGCTATATTGATTGGTTGATCAGCCTGCCCTGGTTTGACCGGAGCAAGGTCCGCACAAACCTTGAAGAAGCCGATAAAATACTGGAAGAAGATCACTACGGGCTGGAAAAACCAAAGGAACGCATACTGGAATACCTTGCGGTCCAATCCCTGGTCAAAAAGATACGGGGACCCATACTCTGTTTTGTGGGTCCGCCCGGTGTAGGTAAGACATCTTTGGCCACATCTGTTGCCAGAGCGACAGGAAGAAAATTTATACGTCTTTCCCTGGGTGGCGTGAGGGATGAGGCTGAAATTCGGGGTCATCGGCGCACCTACATCGGCGCAATGCCGGGTAAAATTATACAGTCTTTGAAAAAGGCCGGTGTTAACAATCCGGTGTTTTGCCTTGATGAAGTCGATAAAATGAGCATGGATTTTCGAGGCGATCCTTCTGCCGCCCTTCTGGAGGTCCTTGACCCTGAACAGAACTTCAGTTTCAACGACCATTATCTTGATGTTGATTACGATCTTTCAGACATCCTTTTTATCACTACGGCCAACACTCTACCGGAAATACCGCTTCCCTTACAGGACAGAATGGAGATTATTCGCTTACCCGGATATTCCGAGTATGAAAAATATCATATCGCAAAGGACTTTCTTTTGTCCAAACAGATAGAAATGAACGGGCTGGAAGAAAAAAATGTGCAGTTTTCCAAGAATGCGGTCCTTACGGTTATTCGACGATATACGCGAGAATCAGGGGTAAGAAATCTTGAGCGTGAAATTTCTTCAATCTGCCGGAAGATTGCCCGCGAAGTTATAAAGAATAAAGATAACGACTCATTCAAGGTAACGGCAAAATCTATACTAAAATACCTGGGGCCGCCTCGTTTCAAGGAACATCAGATAGAGGAAAAAGATCAGGTCGGTATTGTTGCCGGACTTGCCTGGACACATGTGGGTGGAGAGTTGCTTTGTATCGAAACCCTGATTATGCCCGGCAAGGGAAAACAGATTATGACCGGCAAACTGGGAGATATAATGCAAGAGTCTGCCCAGGCGGCCGTAAGCTATGTCCGTTCACGTGCCGGGCGTCTTAACATTGATAATGATTTTTACAAAAATAGTGATATCCATATCCACATACCTGAAGGCGCCATCCCAAAGGACGGTCCTTCCGCAGGGATTTCAATGTGCGCCTCCCTGGTGTCGGCCCTCACGAAGCGGCCTGTTTATCGTGATATCGCCATGACCGGTGAAATCACCTTGCGGGGTCGCGTTCTGGCTATCGGAGGAATAAAGGAGAAGATTCTGGCCGCTCACAGGGGTGGAATTAAGAAGGTTGTTATTCCCAAAGAAAATGAAAAGGATTTAAAGGATATACCCTCAACGGTTTTAAAACAGGTTGAAATCGTTTTGGTGGAGCACATGGACGAGGTTCTGCACCATGCTTTAATTCTGGATGAGGGGGATACCCTTTTTAAAGAAAACGATATACAATTTGAAATGATACCCAAGGAGTCGGATCAGGAGCAGAGGCCGGCTCTAATTTAAATCTGCTCTTCCAGCGTAAAAACTTTTTCAAACCAATTTAAGCTTGACTTAATTTTGATGCCCATGTAAAAAGTTCTTTTTACATGGATTAAGGAATTTAGGGATTAAGGAATTGCGAATTATTTAAAGACATTATGAATGCGTAAAATTGAATAATTCAGCCCCGCCTGCCGGCGGGCAGGAAGTTTTGACTTTTTATGAAACCATCAATTTTATTATATTGTTAGCAGTTTGTCTCCTTGAGAGGAAAACTTTTAGGCTGTCTTGGGAATAAGGGCGGGTAGCTCAGTTGGGAGAGCATCGGCCTTACAAGCCGAGGGTCACAGGTTCAAGCCCTGTTCCGCCCACCAATACAATACACTCTTTCAGGGGGTGTAGCTCAGTTTGGTTAGAGCGCCGGCCTGTCAAGCCGGAGGTCGCGAGTTCAAGTCTCGTCACTCCCGCCATTTACATAGAAAGGTTGATTATAGCGTCCCGTCAGCCATGACGGGAAGGTCGCGAGTTCAAGTCTCGTCACTCCCGCCAGTAATAAAAAGGGTTTAGATGAATAATCTAAACCCTTTTTGCTTGTGAAGAATCAATTTCCCGCCAGTATCCCCACACACTTGATAAAAATCAAATTTTCTAGACATTGACAACACAAAACGCAATAAGTTAACATCATATTCGCTGATAATTTTAAAAAAAAGACGGAATGAAATAGGCTTTACTCAAAAAGAATTAGCTAAAAACTGGATGTGGATGTTCACACAATCCAAAATTATGAGAAGGGTGATTTACCAAAAGGTGATTATGCCATCGCACTCGCAAAACATCTTAAATGTTCTTTGGATTGGCTTCTTATGGGCGAGGGTTCCGAACCGGCCCCTATATATAAGGTAGGGGAGGGTGCGGGCCGGGCGGCTGAAAAGGACCCCGTGTTAAATGAGGTAGGGGAAATTGATGGGTTTGGTGATAAATTTAAAGTATCCGATGCCCTGACAAAGGCGGCCAGGGTGCTCGAATCCGAAACATCATATGCGATGGGCCTGCTGCAAAATATCCAATACTTCGACCGTGCAGTCCAGGCCGAGAACAGGATCACACAGGTTGAAAAAAACCTTCAGGAAAATAATAAACGGCTCTTAAATCTCGAGAAGTGTTTTAAATCGGATCGCCGTAAAGGCAAGCGCCGGCAGGAGGATCTGGGGCCGCCGCTAGGCGAGGAGGAGCGCCGCACAGGGACTGATCGCAGGGGCTTTTAATGACGCCCGGCCGGAACCAGGCCAATCTCAATCCCGCCGGGCGCCTATACACCAGGCGCTACATAGTCATCAACAACATAATTTACCCAATTTTCAACTAAGTAGTTTTACGTACAAAACCATACGTATTTCCACGACTTGAAACAGCTCCTGCCTTATGGTATCATTCATAACCATCTGCCGAAACCCACTAAAAAGGGGAATAAAACAAAAACGCTTTTTGACAGTCTTAAGCCACACCCGAAATTAACGGTTAATAAATCATAATAAGCCGCCACCGGATAACATTACAAATTGCATGTTATACAGAAACTTTTTAACTCTAATAGCAAAGAAAAAAAACTGTATAATCACTGGTTGAACTAAGCGCTTCGCGCAGTTAATCTCCAAACACTTCAAGATTTTGATTCAATTCACATTTTTGATCACCCTGAAAAGGGTGTGGTATACCTCCTATAATATTTCCATTCACCCTAAAAAAGGAGGTACACCATGACACCCTTGAGACATCGGATGATCGAAGACCTACAACTCAAAGGCTACAGCGATAGCACTCAGACCCTTTATGTCACTGCCGTTCGCCAACTGTGCGAACATTTCGACAAATCCCCTAGCAAGATTACCGAAGAGAATCTGCGAGATTACTTTCTGTACGGCAAAAACGTAAAAAAATGGAGCCGCAGCACCAGCACTGTTGCCCTGTGTGGCATCAAATTTTTCTATGAAAATACCATCAAGCG
>JAUVVL010000293.1 GCA_030604635.1 Desulfobacteraceae bacterium | reverse complement strand
CTGTTAAATATTTATCCTGATATTTAATCGGCTTTTTGAATAAAATGCGACTTTCCAATCTATACGGATATCATCTTGAATGATTTAACAGGGTAAAGAATTTCGGCCATTTTATAAGATCAGGCGACCTGCCCGCCCACGCCTCTTTGGACAGAGTGCTTCGACCGCCTTAAGCAGTTAGGTGGGAGCAAATAGGCACCATAATGTAAACCGGGCAATGGCAGGCGGGTATTCGGATTGTGCCTGAACATGACTTTTCGTTCAGACACAGTTTATTGTGTTTTGTGTATAAATGCCGTATTAAACACACATGAATAAAGATTCCAGAAGTTCATTCAAATTGGTTGTCGGCTCCCAGTATTTTTTATACTTTGGTGTTATGGGCATATTTTTGCCCTATTTTAATTTATACTGCTACCATCTCGATTTTAGCGGTTTGCAAATAGGCACCATGTCGGCCATCAGGTCCGTGGCATTGATTTTATTCCCTCTGATCTGGGGAGCTCTGGCTGACCGCTTTCAGATCAGAAGACCGATTTATATTTTATGTAATTTTATCAGCACGGCAATATGGGTTTTCTTCTTCTATACTACAGATTTTTTGGCAATGCTGGTTATCACCGTTTTTTACGGCATGTTTTACGCTCCGATCATTTCCTTTCTGGAAGCCTTTACCATGGATATTTTGGGCACGGAAAAGAAAAGTTATGGCAGGATCAGGGGGTGGGGTTCCATGGCGTTTATCATGACAGTCATCGTGCTGGGCAGGATAATAGATCTTTATTCCATTGAAATTATTCTTATACTGATTTTTGCCGTGTCTTTGACACAGGCTCTCATTTCCGCCAAAATTCCTGATATCCGGATTAAAAAACAGGCCCCATTTACCTTAAAGGCCAAGGTTCTTCTTAAAAGGCGGGTTACTGTTTTTCTGTTCTGTGCATTTTTAATGCTGGTGAGTCATGGAACATACTATGGTTTCTTTTCCATCCATCTTGAAAATCTGGGGTATGATAATACATTTATCGGCATTGCCTGGGCCCTGGCATCGATCGCCGAAATTCTGGTGATGATAAAATCAGACAGTATATTCAGACGCTTTTCACTGGAGAATGTTCTGGTTTTTTCATTCATGGTGGCGGCTGTAAGATGGTTCGCACTATTTTTTGCCACATCTCCGGCGGTTATCCTGTTTCTACAGATTTTTCACGCTGTTACCTATGGCACGTTTCATGTGGCCAGTATTCTCTATATTGATTCGTTAACGCCTGATGAGACCAAGACGCTGGGCCAGGCGGTAAATAACGCCGTAACTTACGGGCTCGGTCTGATGGTTGGATTTTTCATTAACGGCTATCTGTTTGAAATTATGGGTTCGTTTGCGCTGTTTATGATAAGCAGTCTCATTGCACTTGCCGGGGGTGTGCTGTTAAAATGCTCACAGATGGTTGATCATAGACTTGCAAAGAGGTTTTGAAATGGTTAATCTCCTTTTGCCGGAGACAGCAGAGACCGTAACCAGCCAAGAAGTGTATTACCCCGGAGCATAGCCCTGTCCCACTGATCTAATTCTTCAAAAAGCCGGTCTGGATCTGAAAACCATTCCGATCGTGTAGTGATTGGTTTTTCGGGGTCAAGGGATTTGACGATTCGGGCTGGGTTTCCGGCCGCGATGGCATTGGGAGGTACAGAATTGACGACAACAGCGCCGGCTCCGATAATACTGTTATCACCGATGGTTACTCCCTTACAGACGATGGCACTGTCTCCTATCCATACATTTTCTTCTATCTTAACAGGGGCGGCCTTGCCGATGGCAATCCGGTTGTAAGTGTCATGCCAGTCGGAATCGGTAATGTATGCATTGCTTGCAATCATGCAGTTGTTCCGATATTGATTGCGGAAGCCGAGCTAATTCGAACGCCGGGACAAATCAAGCAGTAGTCGCCGAGCTGGATACGTCCCTCGTCTTTTCTGTTCGACCAGACGGAAAACCTTATTTTGTTGTCGCTTGTAGCGATTACAGTTGCATAGTTGCCAAGCACGATCGGTGCACCAAAGGTTTCCACATGCCAGGGTTTCATAAAGACAAAGCCTTTTCCAAGCGATTCGAACTGGGGGCGCAGGAAGTGTTTTACATAGAATTTCTGAAAGTCCAGATATGCTTTTTTGATAAAGTAAGGTCGATGATCTTTTTTCAAGAAATACTGCCTTATTAGATTTACGATTTACGATTCATGATACATGAATCTTGTATCTTTTATCACTAAAACCAGGCGATGAATAAAACCCGTATGCCTTCCAGAGCCGGTGACTGAATAGACGGCTGGCAGGCGTAAGGTCGTAAATGGCATCTGCTGCAATTAGAACAGCGGCATTTGTCCACGTGCTTTTATCTTTAGGCCAAATGGTCATATCCGGACAGGTAAAGCCACACCAGTATGACCCGTCTTCATTCGTTTTATTTTGAATCCAACTGAACACAACCTCGGAAAGATTCATGTTTCCCATCGCAGACAACGCCAGGGAAAGTTCGCATGTCTCGGCAACGGTTACCCAGGGCCTGTCTGATACACATCGAGCACCCCGGTCCTTGATTACGAATTTTCCCCAGAATTTCTCGATTCTATTTTGTGCTTTTTCACCGGTAAGCGCTCCCGAGAGTATCGGATAGAACCAGTCCATGGAATATCGGGATTTGGTCATGTTGAAGAGAGAAGGTTTATGGTGAATGGCATGTTCCAACTTTATCAGACCTTCCTGCCAGGCGGGCATATTGTAACCGAGTTGTTTTGCAATGGCCAGAGCGCATTTTATACTCATATAGACGGAGCTGGATCCGGTTAAAAGAGCCATGGTATCGACTTTGCCTTTCGGACTGATTGCCCAGTATATCTCACCGCCGGGCGCTTGCAGGCTGAGGGCAAAGTCAATGGCCGATTTTATTGTTTTCCACATCTTTTTCAGGAAAGTCATATCACCGGTTATAAGGTAGTAGTGAAATAGGCCCACGGCGATGTAGGATGACATATTCGTGTCCCGGGTGGTGTCTTCAGGAACACCGTCCCTGTATGAGGAATACCAGCTTCCATCCTTAAGCTGTATTCGAGCCATCCACTCAAAGGCCTGTTTAGCCTCCCTGAGATATCCACCAATACTGAGTCCCATTGCTGCCTCTGTATGATCCCATGGGTCTGTTTTTTCACCTTCGCACCATGGTATCTCACCACTTTCTTTCTGTGTCTTTGCTATCAGGCCGGCAACTGTATCAATATCAATTGAGAAAGTCCGCTTACTACTGGAAAGATTAAGTTCCATATGAGTCATACTTATTTAGTCATAAAAAACCTGGTCCTATGGGCCAGGTCAGAGAAAATTGGCTCTGCCGAAATAATTAGTTCAGGGGTCGGGGAGTTTTCGTCTTTAAGACCGCTCCATGGGTAATCAGATTCCAAATCGTGTGAACTCGCGTAAAAGGGATCGTAAAGAAAGAGCAGTAATATCATTAAATAAATTATTATAGCGCTTATATTTTTTATAATCGTGATAAGAATCAGGCTCTTTCTAAACGATCCCTTATACCCTCAAACAGCACACGCTTTTACATCTGATCACCCATTACGCTTAATTGAGGATAACTTTTCCATAAAACTCCCCGACACCTCAATTAACTTACTTCAAAGATCAAGCCCCAACTTTTTCAAGGCAGCCACGCCTCCCTGAAGATTGTATGTTTGTTGCACTCCCATCTGGTCCAGAGTCACCTGGGCCTCGCAGGAACGGACGCCTGTGTTGCAGATAAGGACTATTTTCTTATCTTTTGGCACTTCTTCCAGCCTTTCTCTCAGTTCGTCCTGCGGAATGCTTTTCCAATGATCAGGATACTTTTTTACGAAAGGT
>JAUVVL010000169.1 GCA_030604635.1 Desulfobacteraceae bacterium | reverse complement strand
AAGGTATTCTGTCAATTTTAATTATAATTGATCGCGCTGAAAGCGCGTTCCTCAACTTTAGCTCACTTTAGGCACTTCAAACTTCAAACTTTTAGAATTCAACTTATACGGGATAGTTGTCTTGATAAAAATACGTAATCGAATTTACGAATTAGAGCACTCAGGTACAGTTTAATCCCATATATGAGCCTTTATACATCACATAGGGCTTCAAAAATCCATTATTCTTTTTCCTGTCAATTTATTATCAGCTTGTTATTTTTATAAGAGTGGAGGGACTGCAGGGTTAACGAGTGAGTCAATAGAATTAAGGGCTTATCTTCCGGCTTACCCGGCTCTTCAGCCAATCGATCCAGGGGTCAAAACCTTCTTCCGTCTTTGCGGATATTTCAAAGACCAGCATGCCGGGATGTACCTGAAGGATATTATTGACAGTCTCTTTTCTGTCATAATCGAGATGCGGCAGCAAATCTATTTTATTTAACAAGGCCGCATCACATACGCGAAACATAAGAGGATACTTTACCGGCTTATCCTCTCCTTCCGTGACGCTGAGAATGACCACACGAAAATCCTCGCCGATGTCAAACTCGGCCGGACATACCAGATTCCCGAGGTTTTCCACAATCAAAAGATCGATGTCATCCAGGTCAAAGTTGCCGGCCGCCGTTTTAATGACATGGGCTGCTAAGTGACAGTCACCCCCGAACGCATCCGTATTGACCTGCACAACAGGTGCACCGGAGACGGCAAGCCGGTCAGCGTCATTTGAGGTGCAGATATCTCCCACAATTACAGCACATTTGATTGCAGGCATGACATGCGACAGCGTCTTTTCAAGGATAGCGGTCTTCCCCGATCCGGGCGAACTCATGACATTGAGGACAAAAACACCTTTTTCCGAAAACAGTTTACGATTCTGCTGTGCAATCGTGTCGTTAACGTCAAGAACTTTCCGGACAACCTTTATTTCCCGGGCGATGATTTTTTTGCCCCCTCTGGCAACACCGCTCTTTGTATGAGAGTGGGGGGATTTGTGAAAATCTTTGTGGTGGTAATATTGTCGAGTTTTATAGATGCTTATCAGCATCTTGTGTATCCTCATAGTAACTTCTCAATAAATTGGAGCCCACTGGTGGTAAAATATAAATGAATGCCTAAAATGCCTAAAGTGATCTAAAGTGCCTAAAGCCCGCCCTGGTGCGACTCGTTCATATATATTGATATAGGCTATGCATCATTCTAAACCTGACTTTTTGAGTATAGAGTATTGGTGATAGGTCTGGGCCAGGGTTAAGGATATTGGGTTTTTATAAAAGACAGAATTCCACACCTTTAGCTCACTTCAAACTTTAGTTCACTTACTCTTGGTGGGCGAGTCTCCTATCATTTTATTCTCCATTATTTATTAAGAAGTTACTCCTCATAAGCAATTTCGATGGAATTGATATCCAGCTCCCGGCCTGAGATAATCTCCACGGAACCGCTGTTGCATTCCTGGCATCTAAAGACTGGTTCGCTGATGGTCCACTCGATATTGCAATCGTTGCACCTTGCAATAATTGGAATTTCTTCGATATTGAGATCTGAATCGCAAAAGGGGGTATCCTGGGCGACAATTTGAAAACAAAAACGAAGGCTTTCAGGCACTACCGCAGTCAGCTTGCCTACTTTCAAATTGATCCTTTCAACCCGTACATCCTCTATGTCAGCAGGTATTGAAGCGGATGCAATTTCAACGATCTGCATTGCAATGCCCATTTCATGCATAATAAATTTTTGTAAACGTTCGGGTTTTTGTTCTTTTAAATAGCGGTCAATCGCTTCAATATCACACACAATTCATGAATGTAAATATCTTATTGTATGTTGTCCGATTCAAAATAAATCACCATAGAATTAGGAATTTCTTGCCATCCCTCAGTTCCCCCTTTAACTTCTCCATATGCCGGAGCGCTGCAACCTCTCTTTCAAGATCTGCCGGCTTTATTTGAAGTCTATTTATTATCGCAGCCGGTTCTGCTCCGCCGGTTTCCTCTAATATACGAAGTATCTTCTTCTGGATCTCAGTGAGTTCAAGGGTACCCTCTGACTTTGCTAAAGACTGGGCACTGTGGACGGCCCAGGGGTCGCAAGCTCGGGCCGGTGAAAGTGCATCCATATAACAGTCCTCGCAAAAATTCTGCCCATGGTGTTCCCGCTCTTCTCCGTGTTCGATCGTCTGTGAACATCGATCACATATCATCCTGATTGCCTCCTTTACTAAACCACACTTTTAAGGCCCGACATTTCCTTACCTGTCGAAAAAGATGTTTTTCCCAGATACTGAAAGGGGAATCCCCATTACAAAATCCCAATCCACGAGATTTATCTCACGAGCCACGACCCCCACCCGGTACATGATCCGGTTATCCACATTAAGGATGCTGGCAGTCTTTACCGCAGAGCCAAGGGCTATCCCCATGTCAAGAAGTCTGAAGGCGCATACCGGCCCCTTAAACTCCACTGACTTCTTTTCCTGGCTGGTCATGGTCTTACAGTCTGGAAAACCACAAGCGCCACAGTCCAGGCCAAGAGTGCTGGCGTTCTTGATTCCCACCAGTACCACGGCCTCAGACCGTGCCACGTTTTTTGCGTCCCGGTCAAAGTCTTTTTTTTGGGTCTTTTCTCCGAAAAAGACCATGGCATCTGCCAGTTGCTTCAAAGTTTCTCCCTGAAGCACATGGGTCTCAACAAAATTTTCGCCTTTACTCTTCGGGGCGGTAATGGCAGAAATGGCCATAAGCTTCGCTACAACATCAATCCCATCCATCGTACACCTCTCTACAATAATTTTTTAATCAGATGATAATAGAAAAAAGACAGTAAGGTGTCAATTATGAATTGCTTGGCAACGTTAAAAAGTTACGGAGCGAGCAAATGAACTTTTTACGAAGCCATCCGGCTTGATATTCAAACTTTACAGCGGCTAGACGTTATGTTATAACTCTTAATCAGAATTTCTCATCCTGCTTGAATCGGGATTCAGAAATTTTTCAGGAGCAAACATTTTCAGTTTCATTTGCCGGTGGAGGAAATCTAATGGATGGTTTTTATGGCAGGTTCCTTAAAATCGACCTTGCCGAGAAAAGATACGATATCGAAACAATAAATAACGAATTGCTTATAAAATACTTGGGTGGAAAGGGGCTTGCTTCTTATCTCCTTTACACCATCAACCCCAAAGACGTCGATCCGCTGGCCCCGGCCAACTGCCTGATTTTCGCAACAGGACCGATCACAAATAGCATAATATGGGGCTCAAGTCGGTACGGGGTCTTTACCAAGTCGCCCCAGACCGGTTTTTATTCTGAATCCTACGCCGGCGGCAAAGTGCCTGAAGCCGTTGATTCAACAGGATTCGATGCCGTTGTTATCATGGGTAAAAGCAAAAGTCCTTCTGTTATTGTAATACATCCCGAAGGCGTCGATTTTCACGCGGCCGGTGATATTTGGGGGATGGATACTTATGAAACCGAAGATATTGTAAACAGAAAATTCGGCAGCACCGGCCGGGAAGGAATAAAATCCGGCGCCGTTGTCATCGGTAAGGCCGGAGAAAACCTTGTTCGATTTGCAGTTATCGAAAACGACTACTGGCGCTCTGCCGGAAGGACCGGCGTGGGAACGGTCATGGGCTCAAAAAATCTCAAGGCCATAGTGTTTAAGGGGGATAAAAAGCGCCCGCTTTTCGATAATGAGCGGGTTAGAACGTTTTCTAAAGAACTTGCGACAGAATCAAAAAACAATCCAGTTGTCCGGGCTTACAAAGACATGGGTACGCCCATGATGGTCAAATCCGTCAATCAAGCCAAGGCGTTTCCGACCAGATACTGGTCCGAAGGTTTCTTTGATAAATGGGAAAATATCAGTGCTGAAGCGCTTCATAAGCAGTGCCGTGTAAAGCCGCGTGCCTGCGCAAAATGTTTTATCGCCTGCGGCAGAATGACTACGGTGTTAAACGGTCGCCACGCCGGCCTGAGGATCGAAGGGCCTGAATACGAGACAATCTTTGCCTTTGGTGGTCTCTGCCTGGTCGACAGCATCGAGGAGATTGCCTATTTAAACGACATCTGTGATCGACTCGGTATGGATACAATATCAGCGGGGAATCTTTGCGGGTTTACAATTGAGGCTGCCAGAAAGAAAAAGATAGATTTTCTGATAGACTATGGCGATGTGGATGCCATAGCCGGTTTGCTCAAAAAAATCGCAACAAGACAGGGCATCGGCGACATCCTTGCCCGCGGGATTCTATATGCAGCCCGGTCCTGGAACATGGAGGATACCGCCGTGCATGTTAAGGGCCTTGAGCTGCCCGGTTATGATCCCAGGGTACTCAAAGGGTGCGGACTTGCCTTTGCAACCGCCGACCGGGGTGCATGCCATTTAAGAGCAACCTTCCATAACCCTGAGTTGAAAGGGATGATTGATCCTGGGATTGTCAAGGGAAAGGCCGAGCTTCTGGTCGATTTCGAGGATCGGCTGACCCTCATGGATACACTTATTTTGTGTCGATTTTACAGAGATCTGTATCCCTGGGAGCGGCTGGCACAGATCATCGAGATGACCACCGGCTTAAAAGAGGACAAAGCGGCGCTGCAGAAAAGGGCTGCCGAAATATCTACTCTGGTCCGGTGTTTTAATATACGGGAAGGCCTGAAACCCGAAGACGATAATCTTCCAGGGCGCCTATACAAAGAGATCCTTAAAACAGGGCACGCTATTAAAGAAGCGGAACTTGGAACCATGCTGCAGGATTATTACAATCTTCGCGGATGGAATAAGAAAGGGCTTCCTGAAGCTACATTGTAAAAGGATTCGTCCTCTTTTAATTTTCAATTATCAGCCATGATATTAAGGCCTGTTTATTGACAAACAAAAAATGGGTTGTAAAATATCTACTGTGCGGTACTTGTAATTGTAATTTTAAAAAAACTTTTCCGATCTTAATATATGTTCGAAATCTATACCAATGGAGGATAACTAATGGATTTTGAAACCAAAGAACAAGTTTTAGAAAAAATTCTTTCCCGGGAAAAACCCATGTGCCCTCACTGCAACACGGAAATGAGTTTATGGGAAGCTCCCCCTTTTTCATTCAGTGACGGCCTTGGATGGGGAACACCCTATCTGTTTGTATGTTTCAATGATGAATGTTCACTGTATGTTCGGGGATGGGATAATATACAAGAAAACTATGCTTTTAACGCTTCTTACAGGTGTATGTGCTATCCGGGTACAAAGCAGTTCGAATGCATTCCTGTATTCAGCCCCATGGGGGCCAAGGGACAAATAATTGATGAACAGGTTCTGGTTGAACAGGAAATTCTGAAAGAGAAAATAAAGAAAGGATTTTCTATTCTCACTGACGCCTATATTTCCAAAGACGGTATTACGGTTGTCAGAATTCTTCTAGATGCAACTGAACCTGCGCGGGTAAGGGCCAAGGCAGCGGAAATGATCGGCGACATTGGTGAACTGGAAGCCATAGAGCCCATTAAGAATGTCAAATTCGGCAATGAAATTATCCAGAAAAATGTCGATGAATCTGTGAAAAAGATCCATGAACGGTATTTTACCCTGGAATGCCCTTTTTGTGCTGAAATAATAAAGAAAAGGGCAAAAATCTGCAAGCATTGCGGGAAGGATGTGGCAGGGCAATAAGAGGCCTGGTCCTCTGGGCCCGGATTCTTTACTTATTTTAATATAGAATACCTAACTACTATTCATCATCTTCGTCTGTTTTCATATTTTCTTCCATGGCGTTGATAAGACTCTCGGTCTGTATCTTTTCCGCGTCCACCCAGAGCCCTTCAAGGTCATAGAAGTTTCGCACCGGTTCATAAAAAATATGAATGATCACATGGCCATAATCGAGTAAAACCCAGTGCCCTTCTTTTATACCTTCCACACTCAGCGGTTTTATGCCGTGCTTCTTAAGATCCACCTGAATATATTCCGCAATTGCCGAAACCTGGCGGTTAGAACGCCCGCTACAAATGATAAAGGCATCAGCAATAGAAGTTAATTCCCTAACGTTGAGAATCACAAGACCGATTGCTTTTTTCCCCAAAGCAGCTTTAACATAAAGATCAAGTGATTGATCCAGAAAAGGATCCGGCTCATTTGTCATAAATAAAGTCCTTTGGTTTTAATAAAATCTTCGACGATTTTAGGTACCAGAGATCTAATTGTGCTCCCTTTTTTGATAAGTTGGCGAATTTTCGTTGATGAAATGTCAACAGGGGTTACATTATAGACAAAGACCGGCTGCTTTTCATCATGAACATGGCATGATCGCGAAGCCGAAAATTGATAGCCTTTGGATATCCTTGATTTAAGGTAATTTTCAAGGGTTTGCCATCTCAAAACAGGGTCATCGTCTCCTGCATCGGTTCGAGCCATAACAATAAAAGGAACCAGCAGAAAAAGATCCATATATGACTTCCAGGTATCTATCTCAAGAAAGGCGTCTATCCCCAGGATTAGATAGAGAGCGGTGTCTTCAGGCAGAGCGGACTTAAAATGGCGCACTGTATCGATGGTATATGAAGGCCCCGAACGTTCCAGTTCAACATCGGAAACCGTAAAATCCGGATAGTCTGCAATGGCAAGACGGATCATCTCCATGCGGTCTCTGGCATCCGCCACACCACCCGGCTCCTTGTGAGGTGGCAGGGCTGATGGAATAAGAATGATCCTATCCAGGGCACCCCCTTCTTTGACTTCATGAACAACCTGAATATGCCCTAAGTGAATCGGATTAAACGTACCGCCAAAAAGCCCTATGCGCATTGCAAACAACCCATATTCTAACTTCTAACCTGCCCATCCCCAAACACCACAAACTTGGTGGTGGTAAGTTCCTCCACACCCATGGGGCCGAAGGCATGCAGCTTTGAGGTGCTGATGCCGATTTCAGCTCCCAGGCCCAGCTCACCGCCATCGTTAAAGCGGGTGGAAGCATTTACCAGCACAACCGAAGAATCGACTTCACGCACAAAACGTCTGCCACTTTGAAAATCGCGCGTCACGATGGCTTCCGTATGGCTGGAACCGTACTTTGCCATGTGCGAGATGGCCTGATCCATATCTTCCACCACCCTGACAGCCAGAATAAGGTCGAGATATTCCTCCGGCCAGTCCGCTTCGCCCGCCTTTTGTGCTCCCGGCAAAATACGGCAGGTTTCAGGGCAACCCCTGATTTCAACACCGGCCTTTACAAAGCGCTCTGCTATTTTCGGCAGAAATTCCTGCGCCATTGACTGATGGACAAGCATTGTTTCCATGGCGTTGCACACGCCCGGGCGCTGCACCTTGGAATTGAAACAGATCTCTTGGGCCATTTCAATATCTGCCTCTTCATCCACATAGACATGGCATACACCTTTGTAGTGTTTCAGAACAGGTATGGTCGAATGCTCCACCACAAAACGGATCAACCCCTCCCCGCCGCGCGGAATAATGAGGTCGATATATTCCTCCTGGTTCAAAAGGACGTTGACAGCTTCCCGGTCTCTGATGGGTACAACCTGGACTGTTTCAGCAGGGAGACCGGTTTCACCAAGTACCTGGCCGATGATATTGGCCAGGGCCTGATTCGAATTCAGCGCTTCTGATCCGCCGCGAAGTATAACCGTATTTCCGGCTTTCAGACAAAGGCCGGCGGCATCTATGGTGACATTCGGTCGTGACTCGTAAATAATGCCGATTACCCCGAGGGGTATGCGCATCCGTGACACTTTAAGACCGTTGGGCCTGATCCAGGCCTTGCTTGTTGAACCGACAGGATCATTAAGCTGGGCCACCTCTCTTAAGCCCTGGGACATGGATTTAATGGTAGCGTCCGTTACGGTGAGCCGATCGATCATGGCATCGGTAAGACCCATCTTTTTTGCACGGACCAGATCCTTCTGGTTTTCTTCCTGAATATGGGATGCCAGTTTTTCAATATTATCGGCAATGGCAACCAGAACCTCATTTTTTTTGTCTGAAGGACATCTGGCAATCTCTAAGGAAACAGCCCGGGCTGCTTTTGCCATTCCTACAATCGTTGATTCAATAGACATATTCGAACCCCTCTTAACAGACTTAGTACATGTATTCTTAAATACGATTACGAATTATAATTGGTATATTCATTCCATATAAAAGTTTAAAGTGCCTAAAGTGATCTAAAGTGCCTAAAGTTGTGGTATTCTGTCAATTTGATTATAATTGGCCTCGCCGTAGGCGAGTTCCACAACTTTAGCTCACTTTAGCCCCGCCTGCCATAGCCACTACCCGCCTGCCATAGCCACTTACCCGCTCATTGCTTAAGACAGCCAAAGAGTTAAAAGCAGACAGGCCTGCCTGTGAGTTGTACGCAGACAGGCATTGGCGGGCAGGTGATTAACATTGTCTTCTATCCTCCGTCTCATTGCTTAAGACAGCTAAAGAGTTAAGAGCAGATAGGCATTGGCGGGCAGGTCACTTCAAACTTTAGGCACTTT
>JAUVVL010000166.1 GCA_030604635.1 Desulfobacteraceae bacterium | reverse complement strand
GTCAAAAATATTAAATAATATTGATATCCATATTAAACAATATTTGAATTCTATATAGTGCAATAATAAAATACCATATATGGACTCATAATGAAACAAAATTCGAATAAAGTCAATAAGTTTTGGAGAAGATGTCTATAGTTTTTTGGCAGACCTTGAAACTCAGAAAGGGTTCGAAGCATGGCAGGAGGATATGATATCCGAACAGTGCAGGAACTTTTGGGGCATTCCGATGTTTCGACCACAATGATTTATACACACGTGCTGAACAAACCCGGCATCGCTGTATATTGGTCAACTTAATTCAACCTAAATTGAGCGTTTCAAATTCAGAACATAAGCATCATCTTGCCAATCTATGTTCTTTTTCCCCATGATAACTGCGTGCCCGCAAAAAGGATATTTGTCCAGTGGTTTTATGTCATCAACAAGCTTGGCCCGAATCGGATTAAGGTGAATATACCGTGCAAGTTCCAGCAGATAGATATCTTCTTGGCAGAGAATCGATTTGCCGTGCCCTGTTAAATCTAATGGTCTCTTTATGGGAGAAACGTGTTCCCGTTAGAATGAGTTTAAGAAAAGGTGCTTTTTGGCAGAACCTATTTAACCGGGGTAACGGTTCTGAAAAAAGCGGCATCAATCTCGCGGTCTGCTCAACTGCTTTGTTCCGCCATTTTTTTAATGGTTACCAAAAACTTCGAGCATTTTTATAAGCAAGAATTCTTTCATCTTTTGTCAATATCGTTGCATTTTCTTCCCTTGCCGTTGCTACAATAATTTGGTCAGCCGGATCATTATGAAAAGGTTGGGGTAGCACAGTTGAGCGGTATGATAAAACAGGAGAGAGAGGAACTAATCTGAGTTTTGGCATATCGAGGGCAGTATTTATCCAATTTTCTGGGTCACACGAAATGCCCACTCTCTTTTTTTCAAGGAGTTTGCTGAATTCCCATGGAGAAATTGCGGACAATAGTATCTCATCATACATCTCAGCATTGCCAATCAACTTTTTAACCTTTTGTGATAACTTCCGTGGGTTCATGTTCCACCAGATCCAGGTATGTGTATCAAGCAGATATATCATTTGCAAGCATCCCACATTTCCTCACCCAATGGTGAAATTACATCTTTTTCAAAAACAAGAGCGTCAGAAAGTCTGCCTGGCTTGGGGTTTATATCAGAAGTGCGATAAGGTGTTATTTGAGCTAATGGCTTACCTCGCTTTGTTATGACAATTATTTCCTGTGTTTTGGCAACTTGGTCCAAAATTTTTAAGGCATGTGATTTAAATTTACTTATTCCCATGGTTTTCATATGGACACCTCCTCTATAAAAGGATAGTAGTCAATCTAAATGGTTAAGTCAAGGGCAAAAAAGGAAGATTTAGACGGCAGAACATTTAGTATATTGAAGTCAAAAATATTAAATAATATTTGATGCCCATGTAAAAAGTCCTTTTTACATGGATTAAGGAATTGCGAATTATTTAAAGACATTATGAATGCGTAAAATTGAATAATTCAGCAGGTTTTGACTTTTTACGAGTTTGTCAATAATAAAGTACCATATATTCATAATGAAACAAAATTCGAATGAAGCTCCCCGCCGCAAGCGGACGGGGTATCAAAGGGGATAATATCCATTATATCCCCTCACCCTAACCCTCTCCCCAAGGAGAGGGAACTAGTGGAAACCCCACCGCAAGCGGATGGGGTATTAAAAACATAATAAAGTCAATAAGTTTTGGAGAAGCTGTCTATAGTTTTTTGGCAGACCTTGAAACTCAGAAAGGGTTCGAAGCATGGAAGGCGGATATGATATACGAACAGTGCAGGAACTTTTGGGGCATTCCGATGTTTCGACCACAATGATTTATACACACGTGCTGAATAAACCCGGCATCGCTGTAAAGAGTCCTGCCGACTATTAAGCCCGGGGAATAGTTGCAGCGGATCTTATTGATCAACTTAATTCAAGATAGTTGAAAAAAACATATACATAATGACATTATATTGTTTTTCATGAATAAATAGTATACGAAGCCAGAGCTTGATGAATGTTTTTGCTTTTCGCCCTCCCTGCCTTGTGGAATGCGAAGCCTATTCCTCCAGGGTCAGCGAAAAGCAAAAAAAATAATTTCTTTGCACCCTCTGCGTCTCGGCGGTGATTAATAATTATCCAATTATGATACGATACCGTATTTAAGAATACGTGTACTAAGTCACACAGACACAAAGGTTATATTAATGTTTTTCTTTGAATCTTAGTGCATTGGTGGCAGAGAAAAAAAGTTTTACAACAAAAAGCACAAAATTCAGAATTAAGGACCTATAGAATCCGATGAAAAAAAGAACACCGATTGCTGTGGTCGGGATGGCCGGCCTTTTTCCCGGAGCTTTGGACCTTAATGGATTCTGGCAGAACATCGTCAACAAGGTAGACTCAACCTGCGAGGTACCGGCGGATCGATGGATCGTCGAGCCGGATGCCATGTACGACCCTGATTATATGCCCGACAAAACCTTTTCAAAACGGGCCTGCCTGATACACGATTTTAAATTCGATCCAGAAGGAATTGACCTTGACAAAGATCTTTTACAAGCCCTCGACCCTCTTTACCACATGGTTCTGCATACCGGCCGTGAAGCATTGTCAAGCTGCGTGACCACATCAACAAATAAAAAAAACATCGGTATTGTTCTTGCTGCAATTGCTTTGCCGACAGATGCCTCCTCTTCAATCACCAGAAAGATACTGGGCGCATCCTTTGAAGAAAAACTTTTTGGCAATACCGCCCCGGATAAATATGAACCACTTTCCAGGGAACAATGCCTTGCAGGCAGGGTTACCGGCCTTCCCGGAGCTATATTGGCCGAAGGACTCGGCCTCGGGGGCGGCAGCTACACCCTTGATGCAGCCTGTGCCTCATCCCTTTATGCCGTTAAACTTGCCTGTGACGAACTTTTGTCTTTTCGCGCTGACGCCATGCTGGCCGGTGGGGTCTCAAGACCGGAATGTCTTTACACCCAGGTCGGCTTCAGCCAGCTTCGTGCTTTATCTCCTTCAGGACGTTGTGCCCCGTTTGATGAAAGTGCAGACGGTCTCGTGGTTGGAGAAGGCGCCGGCATACTCGTCTTAAAGCGGCTTGATGATGCCTTGCGGGACCAAGACAATATTTATGCCTTAATTCAGGGTATCGGACTTTCCAATGACATGCGGGGCAATCTTCTGGCCCCTGACAGTGAAGGCCAGGTTCGAGCCATGCGCAGCGCTTATGCTGCCGCCGGCTGGTCTCCCCAGGACATCGATCTTGTTGAATGTCATGGCGCGGGAACACCGGTTGGAGATGTTGTCGAGCTTCAGAGCTTGAGAAATCTCTGGGGCGAATCCGGCTGGTCAAAAGAGCAATGTGCCATCGGCTCCGTCAAATCGATGGTCGGCCATCTTTTGACCGGTGCCGGTGCTGCCGGGATGATTAAAACACTTCTGGCAATAAAACATAAAATTTTGCCGCCGTCACTTAACTTTAATAAAACCCCGGCCAAAAGCCCCCTTCATAACAGCCCGTTCCGTGTGCAAACCGAAGCAGAAGAGTGGATCAGGAGAGATGCAGATACTCCGCTTCGCGCTGCTGTCAGTGCATTTGGATTTGGCGGAATAAACAGTCATCTCCTTTTTGAAGAATGGGATCCTGAAATTGAAAATCATCGATCCAAATTTGAGGATTATAAATCATCAACCCCAATTGCCATAATAGGCATGGCATCTGTTTTCGGAACCTTGAAATCTTTAAAAGAGTTCCAGGAGACCGTTTTCAGGGGTGAATCCGTCATCGCAAAAAGACCCGAAGACCGCTGGAACGGGTGTGATAATATTGCAGACATCCTTCTAGACGGCCGCGCGGCATGGGGCGGATTTATGAATGAACTCTCTTTTTATATCGGAGAGTTTCACATTCCCCCCAATGAAATTCCTGATATACTCCTCCAGCATCTATTGATGCTTAAAGTCTCCGGCAATGCCATGGAAGATGCAAAACTTCCACTCAGAAAAGATCGCCCGCGCATGGGCACTTTCATCGGCATCGACTTTGACTTTGAAGCCACCGATTTCCACCTGCGGTGGAACCTGCATAATTCGGTTAAGGAATGGAAAAAAAGAAACAACATCGGCTTAGATCTTGATGATGAAGAAAAAACAGCCCTCTGGCTCGAGTCACTAAGGGATGCATACCGGCCGCCCCTTACCGCCACCCGAACCCTGGGTGCCCTTGGCGGAATTATCGCAAGCAGGATCGCCAGGGAATTCCGTTTCGGAGGTCCGAGCTTTGTGGTGTCCAACGAAGCGGCATCAGGCTTGAAAGCCCTTGAAATCGGGGTGCGATCCCTCCAGCAAAACGAAACCGACGCTGTTCTCGTGGGAGCTGTGGATCTTTGCGGTGATGTCCGCAGTGTCATTACATGGAATCAGATAAGACCCTATACCAAAAATCACAAAGTCCGCCCATTTGACCAATCGACAGATGGAACCCTTCCCGGAGAAGGTGCTGCGGCGCTTGTACTCAAAAGGCTTGACCAGGCAATTAAGGATGGCGACAGAATATATTCTGTTATAAAGGGTATCGGAAACGCAAGCGGGGGCGGCGTTAAAACCAATACTCCTTCAAAAAACGCTTACATTCTCTCTCTGAAGCGATCATTCCAGGATGCCGGCATTTCACAATCTTCCGTCAGTTTTGTCGAAACCCATGGCAGCGGCAATACTATAGAAGACCGGATTGAATCAGAAGCCCTTAACGAATTTTTTGCAAACCGCAAAGAGCCGTGTGCCATAGGATCAGTAAAACCGAACCTAGGGCACACAGGAGCTGCCTCTGGACTTGCGTCATTGGTTAAAACCAGCCTGTGCCTGTACCATGAGATAATCCCTCCCTTAAAGAACTACGTCAAACCCGGAAATCAAATCCTACAAAATGGTTCATTTCATATGCCCGCCTCTCCGCAATACTGGTCAAGAGACAGAAAAGACGGGCCCCGCAGGGCATGCACCGGCGCCATGACAACAGACGGCATTTGCATGCATGTAATACTCGAGGGCTTTGAATACGAATCACTTGATCAGATTCCAAAAAAGGTCTCAACGGAACGAAAAATACCCCTGATTGCAAAAGGAGCGCCGGTTGAACTTGACAAACTATACGGGAGCGATGCATTTGACCCGACCAGCAGTAAAATTTACAAAGAAAAATCAGGCCGTCAAATAACCCTGATTGTCGGTGGGAAAACGCCTTCCCCTTCCCTGCCCCCGATAGATGACAGGGGTCGGAAGACAGAGGTCAGAGGGCAGAGGTCGGAGGTCAGAGGTCAGAGGTCAGAAGACGGAGGTCAGAAGACAGAGGTCAGAAGACAGAGGTCGGAGGTCAGAGGTCAGAGGTCGGATGACAGAGGACAGGAGACAGAGGTCAGGATACAGAGGTCGGAGGTCAGAGGTCAGAGGTCGGAGGACAGAAGACATAGGTCAGATGACAGGGGTCGGAAGACAGAAGTTGGAAGACAGAGGTCGGAAGACAGAAGACAGAGGCCGGCACACAGTATCCAATATTCAGAGATGATGAACGCCATGGCAGAAAGCATCGAAGCCACCAACGATGCCCATAAAACATTTCTTGATTTTTCAAATGAGTTAATTAATGGCTTTGAAAAAACATTCGCCATACAAACGCAGCTTCTCGATACCATCATTTCTGATAAAGAACATATAATCACGTCAGACATCCGGAGTTTCTATCCCGACATTTCAGATGGTAAGGATAAAATGCAGAGCGCAGAGCGAAAAGCGCAAAGCGATTCTTCCGATGCTATGCGCCATGTGCCAAGCTCTGAGCGCAAGCCCGCTTTTAGCCGCGACATGTGCATGGAGTTTGCCATAGGCTCTGTCGCCAGGGTGCTGGGTCCGGAGTTTGCGGTCGTTGACACATACAAAGTAAGGGTGCGACTGCCGGATGAACCTCTAATGCTCGTGGACAGGATCATTTCGGTGGAGGGTGAAAAAGGATCACTGGGTTCAGGCCGGTTGGTGACAGAACATGACGTGCTCCCCGGAGCGTGGTATCTGGACGGGGGACGCGCACCTGTATGCATATCCGTGGAAGCAGGACAGGCCGATCTTTTCCTTTGCTCGTATCTGGGCATCGATCATGCTGTCAAAGGAGAAAGAAGCTACAGGCTCCTTGATGCCATAGTTAAATTCCATCGCGGACTGCCCCGTCCGGGCGACGTTATCCGCTACGAAATCGAAATTGATCACTTTGTCCGCCAGGGCGATACATTTCTTTTCTTTTTCAGGTTCGAAGGCTTTATCGGGAACACCCGCCTGATTAGTATGTATAATGGATGCGCCGGTTTTTTTACTGAAGAAGAGGTGCAAAATTCAGGCGGGATTATCTTAACCGAGGAGGACACCCGACGCCTGCCCGGCAAAAAAACTTCTGACTGGAAAGATCTTGTTCCTTTTTATGCTGAAAGCTACGATGATAAGGAAGTGGAAGCACTGAGGCACGGGGATCTTGCAGAGTGTTTCGGACCCCTTTTTGACGGCGTCGATCTTGCCGAATCACTCAGGCTGCCCGGGGGGCGCATGAAACTGATCCACCGGGTTCTGGATATCGATCCTGAAGGCGGACGTTATGGACTTGGTCTGATCCGTGCTGAGGCTGATATACATCCTGATGACTGGTTTCTGACCTGTCACTTTATGGATGACATGGTTATGCCGGGAACCCTCATGTATGAATGCTGTGCCCACACTCTCAGAGTGTTTATCCAGCGCATGGGATGGGTAACGGCAAAACCCGAAGTCTGCTACGAACCGGTTGTAGGAGTTGAAAGCGTCCTGAAATGCCGCGGACCGGTAACACCGGATACCCGGCATGTTCATTATGAAGTTGAAATAAAAGAAATCGGGTACGCGCCTGAGCCGTATGTGATCGCCGATGCGCTGATGTATGCTGACGGACATCTAATAGTATCGTTTAAAGACATGTCAATGAAAATGACCGGCATCACCCGTGAAGAGATCGAAGCGGCCTGGGAAAAGGTAGAAGACAGAAGGCAGAGGACAGAGGACAGAGGGCAGAAGGCAGAAGACAGAAGGCAGAGGTCAGAGGTCAGAGGTCAGAAGGCAGAGGACAGAGGGCAGAAGACAGAAGACGGAGAACAGAAGACAGAAACCAGCACTAAATACCCGGTACCCGGTACCCGGCGCCAAACCATCTATGATCGTGACAGGATATTGGCATTTGCCGTTGGAAAACCATCCAAAGCTTTCGGTGATCCGTATAAAATTTTTGATAAAGAAAGGATTATAGCCAGGCTTCCCGGCCCGCCGTATTCCTTTATGGACAGGGTTGTTTCGGTGGAGCCCGAAGCATGGGTCTTAAAACCTGACGGGTGGATAGAAGCCGAATATGAAGTGCCCCCTGATGCATGGTACTTTAAAGCAGACCGATCATCTTCCATGCCCTTTTGCGTGCTGCTCGAAATCGCGCTTCAGCCGTGTGGATGGCTTGCGGCCTACCTGGGGTCTGCCCTTCGAAGTGAAAAGGATCTGAAATTCAGAAACCTTGGCGGAAATGCAGTTTTGAATCGTATAATCTTTCCAAAAGAAAAAAGACTAACCATGCGCGCCCGTACGACAAAAGTTTCCGAAGCCGGAGAAATGATCATCGAACATTTTGATTTTAAGGTCTTTCAGGATGATGAAATCGTTTATTCGGGCAAAACATACTTCGGTTTTTTCTCAAAAGAGGCCCTATCCCAGCAGGTCGGCATCCGTGGCGCTGAAAAACAAGCCTATTGTCCAACCCATGATGAAATGCAGCGAGCCGGTTCATATATATTTGAAAACCAGGCGCCGCTTTGGCCGGATGACCCCGAAGTACATCCATCCCCTTCCCTGGCAATGCCTGCAAATGCTCTTCGCATGATCGACAGGGTCGAAACATATGTGCCGGATGGCGGCACCAAAGGCCTCGGTTTTATTCGCGGGGTTAAAGAGGTCAACCCGGATGAATGGTTTTTCAAGGCTCACTTTTACCAGGACCCTGTCTGTCCCGGTTCTCTGGGAATAGAATCATTCCTTCAGCTGGTCAAGTTCATAGCGCTTGATCGATGGAGGCATTTTAGCGACAGTCACAGGTTTGAGCTGATCATTGACAAGCCTCACCACTGGATCTACCGCGGCCAGGTGACCCCGGAAAACAAAAAGATTGAGGTTGAAGCTGTGGTCACCAAAATTGTTGACACGCCAGTCCCAACCATATACGCAAATGGTTTCCTGAAAGTGGACGGACTATATATTTACCAAATGGAAAACTTCGGTTTTCGATTGGTTCCGATGTAAAGAATCCTGGCCCATAGGACCAGGCTTTGGCTTGCCCCTGAAAGGGGTTACTCTCAATAATTTTAAATCCGAAATTCGAATATCGAAATTCGAAACAAATTCGAATATCAAATTTCCAAATGTTCAAAACATAGAGGCTTTTGACCATTATAAATAATATTGATAGAATGCATTAATGTTTAGGACATTAGAATTTCGGTCATTTGATATTGTTTCGGATTTCGGATTTCGTGCTTCGAATTTTTTATCTACTTATTTCGGCAG
>JAUVVL010000343.1 GCA_030604635.1 Desulfobacteraceae bacterium | reverse complement strand
TTGACAAACTCGTAAAAAGTCAAAACTTGCTGAATTATTCAATTTTACGCATTCATAATGTCTTTAAATAATTCGCAATTCCTTAATCCCTAAATTCCTTAATCCATGTAAAAAGGACTTTTTACATGGGCATCAAGTTTAGTATTTCCAAAACTTTTTCAGCAACGTCGTCATCAAGCAAACAAGCTATTGCCGAGATAAATTCTTCATAAAAAATTTGGGATAGAGCTGTATTCGACACACAACAGATAATATAATATCACAAAAAAATTGTCATCGAAATTATTTAAAATATTTTTCACGATATCACATTAAGTGTCATTTTAGAACCATGAGATGAATTGAAACCTAAATCCTGCAAGCGTCGAGTTTGCCGCCCCGGTGAAATAGGCTTCGCCCTGTGGAATACCCCGCACGAATGCGCCTGCCGAGGGCAATCTGAGACATGTCCACTTTATTATGCTCGCCTTAGTATGTCTTTTGAACCTCACTATATGTTAGATTGCCTGAAAGGTTGCAAAATCTATAAAACCCTTAATTCTACTTTGTCAGATTTGAAAAATCGTGCAAATAAGAGCGCCCGCCTCGATGATGCTTTTCCCGAAATGTGACAAAGTAGAATTAAATATTTTTTGTTTATTCATACTTTCGCCGTGTTGTTTATGCTACGTTAGGGTATATTGACCAAATATGGAGGCAAGTTCCTGTGAGGTTACAATGAACGAGGATTTAAGAGAAAAAATCCAAACTCTGGCCCAATGGCTATATGAAAGCCGCTATACAGTTGTTTTTACCGGTGCAGGTATCAGTACAGATTCAGGGTTGCCTGATTTCAGAGGACCTGATGGGGTGTGGACAAGGCGGGACGAAGGACTCCCCCCGAAACCCGTTGGTAAGCCGTGGAAATCAGTTGAACCGAATATAGGCCACAAGGCGATCGTTGAACTCCAAAAGCTGGGAAAATTAAAATTTTTAATTTCACAAAATGTGGACAACCTCCACCTGAAATCCGGGATACTGGACGAGCTGCTGGCTGAGCTGCATGGGAACATTGTAAAACTACGATGCACACGATGCCAAAACACTATTGAACAAGCAGCCGGACAAACGATCTGCAAGTGCGGAGGTTCTCTGGTTTCCAGTGTGGTTGATTTTGGTCAGTCTCTTCCAGAAAAGGATCTAACATTATCATTTGAGCATTCTCGAAAGAGCGATCTTTTTATCGTTGCCGGTTCAAGTCTCGTAGTAACACCTGCCGCCGATATGCCCAAAGAGGCGCTTAGTTCCGGTGCAAGGCTTGTCATCATTAATAAAGGCGAAACCCCTTTTGATATTTACGCCCATTTGAGATTCTATGAGAATATCAGCGAAGTACTCCCCAGAGCAGTGAAAAAATTAAAAAGACTGATGGGGCTGTTTGAGTAGGAAAAGGATAACGGTTGGATATTTTTGAGCAAGCCCTAAGGTTTTAAGATAGATTCAGGGTTGCTCGACCACCTTATAAACCTTATCGTTTTCTCGAACTCTTTCCTTTACTTTTATCCCAATCAGATCATCCGCTTTGGCTTCTTCCACAGGCTGATTATCAATTTCAATGCTGGTCACTTTTTCCGTGAAATCGGTAGTATGCCCCTTGTACTTCAGCAGATCACCTTTTCTGATGCTACCACTGATCACCTTTATTGCAGCAACACAAGGTTTAGCGTAAAAATTTACAACAACACCGACTTGATCTCCATCCATAATTCTACCTCCTATAATTGGTTTTGAAACCACTTCTAATAAAAATGAGAATAGACCCTAATGTTGCAAAAGTGGAAAATTATATAAAGCCTATAGCATCAATCTCCACGCGGATATCAAAGGGAAGTTTGCTTGCCTGAATGCATGTCCTTGACGGAAGATCTTTCTGGAAATATTTTTTATACACCTCATTGAACCGACCATATTCACGAATATCGAGTAAGTATACTCTTACCTGTAAGAGATTATTTAAAGATGACCCGGCTTCCTCAAGAATAATTCGAATATTTTCCAAAGCTAATTCTGTTTCTTCCTCAATTGTTCCTGGCGTAACCTGGTTTGTTTGGGGATTAACCGCTCCCTGACCAGAGAGAAATATTAAGCCATTATGGATGATTGCCTGGGAATAAGGACCCCCTAATATCGCTGCCTTATCTGTCTGGAAAGCTATTTTCTTTTCCATTGTTACCTCCATTAACTAAGTTCATCGAATAATTTTACACCCCGGATGATTAGGGATTTAGGCGTCAAACACTCTCTTCTTCGTCAGGTGTGGACCCGGTCAGCCGGTAGAATGTGGCCCAGTATGCCCGGCGGACACGTTTGGCCCCACGCTCGACGGCCAGACTGGTTGTGTAGACCGAAGCGTAGAGGGTTGGGACAACAACCAGGGTCAGGACTGTAGCCAGGGCCAGGCCGAAAATTACGGCGCTGGCCATGGAACTCCACCACTGGCTCGACTCACTGACCCAGGAGATTTTCATCTTATGGAAATCGTAAGCGATACCGGTGACCATGGGCAATAGGCCGAGGATCGTTGTCACCGCAGTCAGCAGTACCGGCCTCAAGCGTGTGCATCCGGCCGCGATGACAGCCTCACGAAAGTGCATCCCTCTTTTGTGGAGCCGGTTGGTGTAATCGATGAGAACGATAGCGTTGTTGACCACCACCCCGGTCTGGGTCAAGTCAAAAACAGCCGGGACGGGGCAAGGGTCAAGGTTATAACTCTGACCGGGGGAGCCTCTTTCTTTATTGCCGTTTGCTTGGCCTCCTCCAAGCTGTTCTTCTCCCCTTTGATCAAACCGCCCATTATCATGATAAAAAGCAGAATAAGGACAACCATCAGCCAAGGGAAAGAGTTCCAGAGAAATCTGAGGATTTTTGTCTTTGAATCAGATCTGTTAATTAGCCGGCCTACAAAGTAAAGAATCCTGGCCCATAGGACCAGGCTTTGGTTTGCCCCTGAAAGGGGCTATTTATCACAGAATCGATAAGTGTGAAGTGACTAACATGTCGAGAGCTTGTCGAGAGCCTCAAAGCCGAACGGCCTCTGGTCGAACGAAGTAGTCTAAAGTGCCTAAAGTTCCGGAGTCGCTTTGCCCCGCCCGCCTCGCCTGAGCACAAGCGCTTGAATTTCG
>JAUVVL010000133.1 GCA_030604635.1 Desulfobacteraceae bacterium | reverse complement strand
AATAATTTTTTCTTGAAATGCTCGAAGTATTAATGCAGACTGTTAAAAATTAACTTCTTATCGTCATGTTTTATCAGAAAACGCCGATCTAATTGCGCCTAACTTAACATCTTACCGCGGGGTTCGTACGCATCACCTGCGCCCAAAGCCAATGAGGGCTTGGCAAAAGCAAAGTTCTATACTGAAATGGCAAAAGTGAAAAACGCCATGGCTTTGGGCGTCAGAGTGAATGCGATTGTTGGGTGATTCATTTTGGAAACGCCTTGAATGCATCCCGCAGGAATTCAATGAATGCCTCAGACTTAATGTCGAAATCTTCCTTTGCGCGTAGTCGTATTCGATCTGACGCTTGGTTGCGGTTTTTCACGAATACTGTGCTGGGCATGCCAAGCTTTTCAGCGAGACTTTCGTCTGTGTCAAATTTCTCGACGCCAAGACGTTTGGCCAGTTCGTCAGTCTTGAAAACTCCTGCTTTGACGAGAAAATCAAGAACGAGGAATCGGGGTTTTGTATGGATGCATAACCAATTATAATTATTCACTGGATATGCCACGTAATACTTCTGACTCCAGCGAGGCCCTTCAATCTCAAACTCATCTTGAACAACCTGGTCAAGCAAGAGAAGCATCTCTTTCGTTTTGGGGCTACACCGCTTCTCCAAGTGCCATATCCTGCCGTCTGTTGACCAAGGTTGTCGTTCTGGTCCCGTTTTCCCGACAGATACGAACCGACTTACGGCAATAGGCACAATTGTTGTGGGCTGGATGAACAAATCGCTCCCCTCTCTGTAAGCCTGTACCTCAATGAGTTTGATGTCGATATTATGTTCTCGGAGCCATAACGCAACACTGCCAAGCTTTTCTCGAACGGATGACCCAACAATAATGATTCTCTGCTCTGCGTTGATATCAGGAATGTCATCTACTCCGGACTCAGAACAAAAGGATTCAAAAAGTTCGTTGAAATTGAATTCCGTATCGCCAACTTTGCCGAAATAGTTCCTTGCAACATTCTCGAAATCCTGAAACCTCCACTTCGATACATAACTCGCATATCGCAGGCTTTGGACATCAACTGGATCCTTCAGTTGACCGCGTTTAAGCTCAATCACAGTGATTGATCCGCGTGGATCGACCGCAAGCAGGTCGAGACGATCTTTGGTGTCGGGAATAATTACCTGCCGCCCAAATACCAAGAGCGGTTCTCCCACAATTGATGAATCACGAGCGATCCAGTCTTCAAGGTGCTCTTCAAGCAGCTTTTCCTGCTTGAACTTGGTCTCCTTAACTTTAGATGGTCCTTTTTCGCTTATCTTCCACAGTGGCATCTATTCTCTCCTTCACCCAACGCCCCGGTCACCTGCGCCAAAATCTTCCTCACAATTTTAAAAAGCCGAAATCTTTCAAAGACTTCAGAACTAACTAAAGCCCCCGGCTTTTGGCGTCGGTGAACTGGCTGGTTAGGATGAATATTCGTCACCAACTATTAAACCATCGCTAACCACCGCTTCAGGTACAACGTTCAAACTGCCAAGACTTGCCGAAAATCCATCAAGACCAGGGAATAAAGTTGCCCGGTTGATATTCATTCTATGAAGATGCAAAATAGCATCCTTTATTAAGGAAATATCTGCACAAATTATGATTTTTTTTATATGGTTTTTCAGATCTCTGATGTCGGATAATTCTTGAAGGTTATACATGAACGGGCGTGATATATCGCCGGGAGCAAGAAAAAGACCTTGTTGAAGAATTAGGCGCTGATTTAGGCGAAATGGGTTCAACCGATAAACAGAAGCAATCGGAGACGAGCTATCGAATAAAACATCAACTGTCTCAAGCTTTTTAAGATCTCGGTCATCTTTTATTTGATCTCTTTTCTCTTTTGGAAGTTTGGAAAGCCCACGTTCTCTCAACCAGTCGTAGTCAATTACCCAAACTGCACATTCTGAGTCAGGCTCAGCATGTTCTAATGCAAAATAAACTGCAATTAAAAATGAATAAGTCCAGTCAAGGAGGCGCGTAGGTGCACCGTGATGTTGCATTAAAGCAAGCCATTGCATGACGTCATTATCATCTGGAGGGTGTTTAATATATAGATAAGCTTCTCGTTGAAATTTTCTAATCAAACCCTTTTCGATTTCTGGAATCTTATAATAATCAATTGAAAGCCTTCCGGCTGCTCTCTCAAGGCTTGTCTTTAAGTCCCATTCAGCATTTGACTGGCCCCGAAAAACAAACCTGTTTTGACTGGTAATGAGTTCTTCACTATGTTTAGCAATATCATTCCAGCTTTTAACTGTAATTGTTTCAAAGAGATTTGTCATTGTATTAAAATTGTGCTTTGCTCAGCCTAATCCGGATAACAGGCTGGTTTTGAGTGACCAGCGAAAAAAACCAGGCATCGTTCACCCGGACGTCAGAGGCATCACGGCAACGCCTTCCTTTTGTAGTAGTAAATCACAAAATAATCGGCCGATGATCGTGATGTATGAATGAAGTCCTCTCCAATAATAATCGTCTCAAACCCATCTATTGTGCCTGTTTTACCTATAGCCTTGATAACTTGTTGCATGTTGGGATTCGATTTTCCAGAATTATCCTTTCGAGCGATAAGGGTCTTGTCGTTGTAGACAATAGTATAAACAGTATTATCAGCTTGTAGCCCACCGAAGCTGGTGCCTTGGACAGACTTGCCTCTATTTACAACAGCTTTGCGGGTTATAGTGGAATTCTCCGAATCTACTTCGTATATAACCTCGTCGCTGCAAGTATCGGTTTCACAGTGTCCTTGTGCACAAAATGTAGTTGAGATAGCTTCGCCTTTAACTTCGAAGGCCTCGGCAGATTGATAGGACATTGCAATCAGAACAATCACAGGAAATACTCTGGTCAGTTTCATAATATTTAACATCTTCTCACTCCTAACGCCGCCGGTGAGCAGCGGCCCAAATGAATTTCAAAACTGTACGGCCTTTACGTAAAACCGCTGTCTTCACGCCGTCTGCTCCAGTGGCATGGTTAGACCTTCTCACTGGACAATTGAACAATAATTTCCTGAATAAGAACTTCAAATGCGGCTCTATAGGGTTCAATTTGGCTTTTTGAAGGTAAACTTTCTTTGCGCCTCATAAGGATATGCGTATGTAGATCAGCTATAGGTCTAGCATCCTCATTTAACCTCTTCAATATTGCTTTAATACTGCGACCAGATTGACCAACAACATCGCTAAAACGTTCTTTTCCAAAAACGGGTGGAATATGATTTAGAACAGCTCTTATTAACAGCGCACAGCCAATGTAATTAGCACGAACATAAGAATCGTTAAGCTCTTCACACATCTTAATCAGCTTAGATAAATCAAGCCGATCAACATCGATCGACTTTAGCTCTATTATCAGGTCCTTATTTAGAAAGGCGGAACTAATCGCAATATCTTTACCGTAATTTGGGTTAGAACTCAGTTCGTTTAAAGTGTCGACTACGGATTGAAGATTTGCTTTTAGGTGGTGAGCATCTCCAATATGATAGGAAAACTCAAGATCAATATTAGAAACTAATTCAGATAACTCAGGATCGCCTATACGTTTTACAGCCGAAACAAACCTCATTGAAAGATCGTAAAAAGCGCGACTATAGGCATATTGTTTATCAGGATCATCACTAGGTCCGCAACGCCCCAATGAAAAACTTTCTATCTCATCAGCTAGCTTTAAAGCTAATGATAATGGAGTATTCATGATTCTCCCTATGATTTATTTGGCTGTCTAACGCTGGAGCTGAGACGCGGGAAACGCGCCAGCGTTTTCCCGTCGATTCTCCAGCGACTTGTTAGGCTTTTCTATTCTATCGCAGGCATAAGCGCAAAGAACTGCTCACACCGATTCTTAACTTTGGCAATGTCATCTGTCCTGAAGACCTCGGTATGAATTTGTTCGCACGACTGCGTCACACAATCGATTGCGGTCTTCTCCCAAAGTGGACGACAAGGCCATGTAGCCAAGACAGTAGCCAATGGTGCCGAGCATCTGTGGCTACGGAGCCTTTCTGACAGGTTTGACGCGAAGCCCACCTTAAATCGACCTGGATCATGCTCCGGTTCAAGCTGTATGAGATAGAATACACCCTGGTCAATCTGCTGCACCGGAGAAGCTTCTCTTACTTCCGCTTTTCCTTGGGACAAATGTTGCTTTACGAGGTCAAGATCATCGGGCGTGATATAAGAAATAAGCTGATTACGGTGACCAGAACTGCGCTGTTTTACCGTAGAAATACCAAGACGCTTAATGATTTTGAACAAGGTCTGCTTGTAAGGTATCCCAAGTTGGGCTGCCGCATCTATTACGGATATTAATTCCTTTTCCATATTTTTGTGAGCCTAACGCTCAGAATCAGCGGCACAAAAAGCCGACTAAGGCATTTCGAATTTAAACAAAACTCCGCCGGCTTTTTGTGTCAGCTGAATTCTGTTGATATGTCCTTAATCCTGTTTATTATCAGAAACCTCTGGATATTCTTGCCCGAAACCTAGTTCTTCAAACAGCCTTCGGAACACAGTAATAAAGAATTTTATTCTTGAAAAACAGAATGCATTTTTTACAATGATTCTTTCGGACTTGTTTGTACCTGTTATGTCGATGTGTAAATTGTTTTTTGCAATATTTCTTAGAATATCAGATTTCGAAAAGTTTTCCAGGAAGCCGTTATTATGAACAATGCAATTTCGAATTTTCATAAAGGCTTTAATCTCAGATTTTTCATCACCTTTTAATTGAGGCTTACCAGCAACTTTCAGAAACTTTGAAAATCTTTCTATGAGATCACCTCGAAAATCGTTTATCTTAACTGGAACGTTCTCTCTCGTCCTCAATTCTCTACAAATAGCGTTTATCCTAAAATCCAATTCAGAGAATAACATCATTACAAAAGAATAACTAACTAATCTTGGTAGCAATTTTTCAAATTCATGCTTATGAGCTCCAATTGCTGGGATATATTCGGTTTGATATTCCTCATCATCTTTTGGGGCAGGTAGCTCTTTCAGCTTATCCCATTCTTCATCTTTGACCTTTTCGATCTGGGATTCTATCAATTCGAAATATCTCTGAATCGCCCGAAAAGCTGAAATTGTTTTAAATACAAAATAGTCGAATTTTATTGTTACCAATGATTTGACTCCAGCTATTGCGGATTGAGACTTCTTTATTTCTTAGACATATCGTTTGAGCTCAGGGGCTGACAGCGCGTCAGTGCTGGCAGTCCCTTGTAGTGATTAGTTCGGCGTCAAGTTCACTGGATTCCTTTCGCTTTATCCAATGCACTCTGGGCTTCTGATAAAGAAACAATATTTTTTTGGATCAAAGCGTTTAAGATTTCCGCTTTAAGATGAATAATATTGTACCCATTCAAAAGTACCCCTCCTGCATTGCGTGCACGCTCTAACATCGCATTTCCCTGCTCTAGTGTAATCAATTTTTTTTGAAGAAGCAGGTTTAACACTGTCTCGTCAAACTTCAGAACATTGACCCCACTAAATGAGACATCGCCCTGAGTTTGCTTGGTCACCTTCACGATGTTCTCAGCCTCTGATTTCGTTAAAACACCTTTTTTCTGCAGGAGTAAGAACACCTCATTGGTTAAACGAATAGGATCATAACCGCCTATGAAGACACCACTGCCTTGATTATCTTGCTGATTTTCTTCCTCACTCTTGACAGGAGGTTCAGCTGCAAAGGTATTGGAAACACTTACATTTACTAGGCTGAATAACTTCTTGAATAGTGATGGTTTGCTTTTTTCGAGAATGATTTCTTTTTTTTCAGGTGGCCACAAACGGCCACTCCCAATAACCGCAATTTTGACATCCCCTTCGTCAAAATTCATTTTTGTATCCATCTCTATCGCCAAGCACGTATTTTGTGGCAAGTCAGAAATTTTAAGATAAATACGCTCGTTAGAAATATCACGATCCAAAACCCTTTTTTCTATGGTGACAGGATAGTAAATAATTGTGGGACGGGGAAATAACCCCGTCTCCATACTCACCAAATCAATCTCCAAATCCTTAATGCTTTCAGTTCCAATGCTTTCAACTAATAATTGAAAGTGATCCTGGCGCGTAGTGTTTTTGTAATCAAGATGTAGCTGGCCGAGGCCGTCCGCTTGATAAGGCTTCTGGGATGTGATTGCGTAAATCACTGACAGCTTCGGTTTTGGGGTACAGACAAAATAGACTATTAACCCAACGATAACTGGGAGGATGAGAAGTTCTAAAGTTTTTTTGAGAAAATTCACATGAGCTCCATCAGCATCAATAATGAAAGAGTTAGCGCCGAACGCCGCTCTTCAGCGGGCGCGGCTTTTTGCGATCCGCTGGAAGAGCTTGTGTACGCCCGGCATGGGCGTGAACTAATGTGGTGCAAGTCCCCTGTATGTGAACCCTGTTAATAAGTCTACGATTTGTTAACATAAATACTAGCCGAAGGCAAGGGCGTTTCCGTGAGGAGGGGTCTGAAGGGCTGGAACGAAGTGGAAGGCGAGCGAATGCGAGAGCGACTGAAAGGAGCGGCAACCTGGAGTGCAAATTTATGAGCCGACGGACAGAAACAGCATACAAGGCCCAGTCTCCGGGTAAGTCAGCACAACATGACGAAGCCCAGGGTTCGTGAGATAGGGTAAGTGCTGCGGTTGTGCCCTTCGACAGGCTCATGGCATGGTGAGCTTGTCGAACCATGTAGCGAAAGTCCACGCCCCTATCCGGGGAGATCTACCAGAACTTTGGCCACACAGACCGGCATGTCGAAGATCCCGCCGTCGGGGACGAATCAGTGGTTGAAAGATCAAGGTTTGATTTATATTAAGGAACTGTGGGTTAACATTTATCCGCCTGGCGGATTCATTATCCGGCCAAGGCCCGATAGGCTTTATGAGCCGCACCGGTGAGCTTGTCCCGAGCAAGTCGAAAGAGACCCGCATGCGGTGTGATGTGGGGAGGGGGAGAGAAAGACTCCCCCTTACCCGATTAGGAATTTTATTTCCAATTAATCCATGGGCCTAAGCCATAATATTCCCATTCATTAAGTACACTTACAAGATTAGATGCGTTTACGATGAAGACCGTGCGTTCTTTAGCTTTAATAGCTTCGGCAAGATTTCGCGGGTTTAGGTTCGAAGGTAATTCAGTGGTTAAACTTTTTCGAAACCTAACCAAAGGAACAGTTTCAAATTGTGCATTCGAAAGTTCACCGTTTTCGATTGAGATGTCTGATGGATCGAATCTGCAGACGACAATTTCAGCAGTCGTTACAATTACAGACGAGCATATTCTTAAGAATTCAAAAAGATTCCCAGGTTTTTCGTATTTTATTTCCTCCAAAGCAATAGACTCTGTCGCATCTACCAAATCTGATGCAATACGTTCTATCATGGGTTTACTATCTTTATCCTGACCACGAATCACGCAGAAGCCTGATTCTGGGGATGATGGATTTAGCGTCAGATCGAACCACCCAAAATTCCTTTTCTCTTTTTGAAGATAAGAAATCCACGTTTTGGCATGCGTCCTGTGCTTAGATTCTTTTGATGGTATTAGGAATACCCATTTGGCATCTCTGACTCTTTTACATTCAAGTACTAAAAATTGAGTGTCGTGTTGGTTAAGCAATACGAGGTCAACATAGCCTTGCGTTCCGGCTTCTATATTTTGCCAAGGATGCTCAATTGAATACACTTTCCATCCATGCGCATTTCTAGATTTCTCTATCTCATTCTGAATCCTAATCTGAAATGGGAACCCAGAAGAATTCACTAAACGGTGTAATTTCTCGGTTGATTTTTCCATCGTTGGTTTCTCATTTATTTCATGTTGTCGGGTAGCCGGGGGCTGTTACCAGCCCCAAGCCCCCTAAGAACGGTGCGTGACAGTTTCCCGTCACACCGCTCAAGCCTCTATGAAGGTTTCCCTTGTTGGGATTCCCGCAACATTAAGTTACTCCGCGTTACTTTGCTGATCGTTAGAATAGCCGTTGGCTTGCGGAGCGCACCATCTCGAGGACGTCTATTGCTTTCTCCACTTAATCTAATTCAATCAGTTTTCACGTGACAAGAGACCCGCTGAACGTCTGCCCCCTTATGGAGTCCCACACATGGCGGGATATCCCGACCATTACAGCCGGGCATTCGCTTCTTTCAGCATCCTGTTCCAGCCCGCCAACAGCATGCCTTGCGGTTAGCCTGCCCAAAGGGCGACGGGACTGGATTTCCACGTTCCGCATAGTTGATCCTATGGATGACTTAGGTGCGCCCTCTACGCCGGTGGTTCACCAGTTCCGTGCAGGCAGTTAGGAGACCTGCATCCTGACCACATGCCGCTCACACAGGGGAGCAGCCTTCGACCTTCATATGCCTCTGGCATATCTTAATCCCCGTAGGTCTGTGCTCATTGACGACGCTTACAGACATTCAGATACCTTCACCATATCATCCGTCCCTAGCCCTTAACGGGGGAGGATTCCCCGCGTGTCCCGCCATAGCTTAAAGCGACGGCGGAAGGGGTTCGCCTGTCACCATTTGAACCCAATTCGGTACATTGTCCGCTGGGCTTCGCACCAACTTCACATCGCGTAGCAAGCACGCCCGCGTAGGGATCGGTAGGAACATACCGAGTATTCCAACTATCTACTTGAATACACTCAACTATGCGACTTCGTGTCGCACCCCAACGGTTGAGTTCACCGGAATTTACGAAGCGCAGCGTAGTATAATTCCGGTGCAACGATTTGTTATGTGCTTGTATCTTCAATCAACTTGATTTTGTTCTCTAATTGACGTATTTCTTGAAATGTAACCCCCAATTTATTATAATTATCTGAGGCGGTTTGGTCACTTTCGACTTCTTTATCTGGCATAATAAAATCAACTTCACCACCAGATTCTATAAAACTGACTAAATTTTTAACAGCTTTATCAAGGGCATTGATTTTATCCCCTTCTCCCTCTTTCTTTAACTTTAATTTCTTGATTGTCTCAGTAGCTATTTCTTCAATTCCTGCCGTCTTTTCCTTTTCAGCCTCCTTTTCCATGTCACTGGCTAACTTCGTATTTTTTAATTTCAGATTCCGTATTTCTTCAGCTTTTTTACGTATATCTAAAACTTTTTCTGCTACCTTTAAGGCTGCTAAAATTATTCCACTTGTTGTTGTAGCTATGCTTACTATTACTGCCAGTTCAATTATAATGGAGCCCTTAGTGGCACCAACAATTTTTACGTCTTCTGGTGACGAATCGTGAGCCATAGCAATACCACGACCTATTTCATACCAAATATTCCCCCAGCTTTTAAAATCAGTCACATTCGACATAGTTGCATGACCAGTGAAACTGACGCGAATTAAGACCTCATTTTCAGTCTCATATTCTTCTTCAAAGACACATCCTTTTAAACCTGCTTTTATCTGATCAGATTTTTGTATGCCTTTAATTATTTCTTGATGGATCTGGTCTAACTTTTGTGCTGAAGTAGCTACATCAATTACATTTTTATATAAAATGTCCTCAATCACATCTATTCCTTCGTCACCAACGGCCTGTGCTATTCCAAGTTTATGCAAGAAAAGTAATTGGTCTTTAGTAAGCTTCCGTAGAGGAACATTTTTCAATGTCTCAGTTAAGTCATTTTTCTGAGTTTCGAAAGGCTGTTGTTTTTGATTTGGCCGAGAATTCTGTTGGAGTATTTGTTGCAGCGTTTGGTATTTTTGAGGTATTTGGGTTGCTACAATTTTATCCATCACCCAATGAGTAAGATCAAACAATTCTGATACGTTCATTTTCTATTCCTTTCCCCACATAACCAACAAACCCCGCAGTTAGCAGTTTGCCTTTTATTAATAGGCGTTTAATAAGCCTTAGGCTTATAAATGATGAAGCATGATCAAATGAAAACGGGGAGTTGCCATCATGCTTCATTACTATTGCAAACAGTTTTTGGAATATTGCCAACTGGCAGATTTCTCAGTACGTTCCATCCAAGCTTTAACCATCCGGCTGAATGAATTTAAAGCCTT
>JAUVVL010000247.1 GCA_030604635.1 Desulfobacteraceae bacterium | reverse complement strand
GCCGGCAATACCCCGTAACCCAGTAATTTTAAAATATTCTGACCTACATCTATAATCATATCCTCATCATCTACAAAAAGAACTGTTTCTGTACCCCTTAGCACTTCTTCATGTATCTTCTTTTCTTTAACTACCTCCTTTTCTGAAGCCGGAAGATAGATGTTAAATGTGGTCCCTTCACCTTTCTCACTGTAAATGTTTATAAAACCATCATGGTTTTTTACGATACCATAGGCAGAGGCCAAACCTAACCCAGTGCCCCTTCCCATCTCTCTGGTGGTAAAGAATGGCTCAAATATTCTTTGCCGGGTTGCCTTATCCATACCCACTCCGGTGTCAGTTACGGAGATCTTTATATATTTACCTGGTTCCACTTTATACGGCTTTCGGTAATTCTCATCAATTATAATGTTTTCCGTCTGGACGTAGAGATCTCCACCACCGGGCATGGCCTGCCAGGCATTGATATAAAGATTCATTAGTACCTGTTCAATCTGCCCCTGATCGACCTCTGCTGCCCAGAGATTCTCTTCATATTTATCCCGAATCGCAATCTCTTTCCTGGTGCGGCCAAACATTTGATTTTGATTTTTGACGAGTTCATTTAAATCTGTCGTTTTAACCTCATATTTCCCGCCCCTGGCAAAGCCTAAGAGTTGCTTTGTAAGATCTGCCGCACTTTTAACATAAGTCACTATTCCATTGAGATGCTCAGTGTAAGGATGTGAGGAATCAGTATCCATTAACATCAAAGATGCTCGACCTTGTATTCCCAGAAGCAGGTTATTAAAATCGTGAGCAATGCCCCCTGCCAAGGTGCCGATGGCTTCCATCTTCTGAACTTGTTGGAGTTGCACTTCTAACCGGGCTTTTTCTTCTTCAATTCGCTTATGTTCGGTGATGTCTCGGACAACAACACACAGAACATCTCTACCTCCAAATGAAATGAGATTGACTCTGTCTTCGAAGTCTAACAAGGTGCCGCTTTTATGGCGGTATTTACGCTCACCTACAAAGTAGTATTTTCTTGATATTACCTTCTGAATATTGGCATCAATATCCCTCTTATCGTAAGCAACAAAATCATATATACAAAGTTTGGATATCTCCTCAGGCTTGTAACCTATCATTTTGCAAAAGGAACTATTTGCTTCCAAAATTTGTTTTGTATCAGGATCTAAAAGAAAAATCCCTTCTGATGCTTGTTTTACGACAGCACTATACCGCTCCTCACTCTCCCGCAGCGTTTTTTCTATTTCCTTGTGCCTGAAAATAAGTTTTGATAATGCTTCCGTCTCTCTTAAACAAAGGTTTCCGGTTTGCTCTGCGATTCTTTTATAATGTTCAACTTCTTTTCTTGCTTCTTCTAACTTTCGTTCCAATTCGATCTTTGAAAATTCTCTCATGCTTTCATTTATCCTTTAGCCAAAATTAGTAAAACTCCTGTCCAGTCCAGCCCTCTGCTCTTCCCAAGAAGGGGGGCAACCTCTACTCCAGAATAAAATCCAAACAACGGCGTGTCATATTGATTAAACACATTCTGCACTTCAGATGCTTCCTCAGTTAATGAGTCTGAAACTTTTGCTGCTCTACCAGCACAATCAATATATAATCCAAAAATAGGTTTTTCTCCATTTGCAATTATTTTCTCCAACAATTCTGCTGAATTTTTCCTCGCGGACTCTATCATCATTTTATTATTCCTCAACATGAACAGGATTTTTGTACCTTCTTTTAGATCCTGTTCAAAAATAACAATACCCTCCCCATTAGGCAAGGCGCCTGTAATAAGTCTATTTACAAAATTTTCTTCTTTAAATTCCCCAAATTTTTCCCCGTGGTTTACACCGATTGTCAGACGTCCAACGGGAACCTGGTTGCGCCAGTCCTTATTGCCATATTGATCATCAATCATATCAACAACGGGTTTCCCATCCACTTCATAAAGGACCGGTCCTTCAATTTTGGTTATAGTATGATAGATTCCATCTTTCGGTGTACAACCATGCATAATTCGAAAATACGGCTTAAAATCTCCGCCTAACAGAGATCCAACAACACTTTGGCTATCAACATACGAACCGCAAAATTGTTTTGTATAGTTAAATTCGTAATCTCCTATTAATCCTCCACCTATAATAGGTACATTTGGTTTAAGTTTTTCTTCAATTCCTTCAATTAAAGTTGGGGATGCGTTAATAACTGGAGGAGTAGTTTCTGTTGGCGCATTTTTTATTGAATCATAGAATATTAGCAATAATTTTCCATCTATACTGTTTGACAATTTTTCGGCTAATTTTTGACCTGCGAGTTTTTCATTTTTATCCAAATCACTTGCTGCACCCTCTCTGTGCTGGAGTGTTTCTGACTCTATTATAGCAGCACCTGCCGGATAACCTTCATATGAAAGGGAGTCGTTAGTGATTATGCCAATTGCTGAACCACCTATTATAGGCACTTTACTTCCTACAACAGTTTGCAGCCCTCTAAAATATTCTTCATGATCAACCTGGCCACCGCAAAAGGCTATCACAAGAGCAGGCCTGTCGATTCTACCATTTTTTATTGCATTTTCAGCCACTTTTTTACCTAATGAAACAGAGGTTTTTTTGTTATCATATCCGATTCCAACTTTCATTTTTCCCTCCCAAGTAGTGCCTGAACGAAACCATCGGGGGCAAGTCTTCATTCTTCACATTGTGCCTAAATCTGTCAATAATGAAGACACGACCCCTTTGTCCTCCTATTTAGAAAGCATAGCTCTCATCATGTCGCCAGCATTTTGAGCATGATCTGCAATAGAGCCGATTACCTCAGCCAACCTGATCAGATGAAATATGGAGGCGGCATCGATTTCCATGTTAAAAACCTTTTTTTTAATAATGTCCTCTAATTTATCGGCTTCATGTTCCTGCACGCGCAAATTGCGGATTATATCCTTGACTACACTGCGTTGTTTTTCGGAGTAACTCTTGAAATACTCTCTTGCTTCGGCTACCATCGTGCTCAACTGTTCGATGGGATCAATAACAGCATCGACCAGAAGAGCAAAGTCCTTTTCAAGCTCCGACGGAATCCCTGGTTCGCTTCTATAGGAAATCCAGTCTAGACTATCTTCCACGGCATCAAGAACACCGTCCTGTTCTCTTAAATACCTGAATATCAGAAAAGTAGATACGGGCATCATGGTTCTTTTTGGAATGTGCCCGCGGATACGGCGCTTGATGGCATCTGCTTCGCTTTCCAACTGGACAACTTCTTGTCTGAATTCTTCAAACGTTTCACAATTTAGTGCAAAATGGCATTCCATGGCCTGCTGAAAAGCCCAGGTACATTCCTTGACCTTTTCGGCATGTTCCTGAAGGCCTTCAAATGGTGATGTCATAAACATTGAAAAAAATGGTATACGCATAGCCATCTCCTTTTATAATATAAGTTGAAGTATTTTAAAAATGGCCATACTGGTAATGGCAGCAGCAGGCACGGTCAAAAACCAGTATAACATAATTTTAAAAACAATACTAAAGTTAACCGCTTCAACTCCGCGCGCAAGGCCTACTCCCAGAACGCCGCCTACCGCAGCATGGGTAGTTGAGACCGGCAGCCCCATTTTTGAGGCCACAAGAACAGTTGTTGCCGTTGCAAATTCAACCGAAAAGCCGCTTGTATTGCTAAGAGTGGTAATTTTTTTGCCTATGGTATCCATGACACGGTGACCTGCCATGCCGATTCCGCAGGCTATACCTATGCCGCCAAACAACAGAAGAAAAACAGGCACCGGCACCTTAGCGCCAACACTCCCTGTTTTGACCAGAAAATAGATTACAGCAAGGGGACCGATTGCATTGGCCACATCGTTTGCCCCCTGTGCCAGTGCAACATAGCAGGCGGTTCCGACCTGGATACGTCTGAAGATTAATTCTGCTCCGGCTTTCCTGTCTTTAGTAAAGCGTCTTAAAACCTTCATTCCTGTGAATCCAAAAAAAATTGCCAGTATGAGTGCAACGAACAATGCATCTTGGTTCCCGAGAGCCAGTTTTTTCCCTAAAGGGGTTTTGAACAGAAATGACAATACAACCACAAAAAAAGTTGTGCCGATAAAAAACGGCGACAACTTCAGGGCCAATGAAAATGGATCATTTTTAGAGAGAATTAATCTTACAATAATTTTAAAAATAAAAAAGGCGATGACAATACTGAGTACAGGGGAAATGATCCAGCTCAATCCAACCGCAGCAAGCTTGGTCCAATTGATGGCTGAAAATCCGCCGGCCATAATTCCAAAGCCGATCATGGCACCGACAATCGAGTGGGTTGTAGAGACCGGTAAAGATTTCCAGGTGGCAAAACTGACCCAAAGGGCAGCGGCCAGTAGAGCTGAAAGTGCGCCGATAAGGGCTATGTGTGGATCGGTTAGGATTTCTGTCGAGACGATCCCCTTACGGATCGTATTGGTAACATGGGAACCGATAAATACAGCGCCAATTATATTCAAAATTCCTGCAATAAATATTGCTTGGCGAATTGTGATCGCCTTAGTACCGACAGAAGTAGCCATGGAGTTGGCAACATCATTGGCACCAATGTTCCAGGCCATGTAAAAACCAAAAATATAGCCGACAATTAGGATAAGATATTCTTGAGGCATTGTTATCTTAGTTCAATTTAACCCTACAACGACATTTACAAATCATTCATTTTTTTTCTTCTGCGCGACAAATAAGCTAGGTGATTTTTCTTTTGTATCCACCGTACTAGTTCTATTGCACCTTCAGTATCGAAAACTTTCAATGGCAATACAACCTCTATCAAAATCCTAAGCTGCGACAAAGTAATGGCTGGTGCTTTTTTCCCCCAATCTGATCTTTAAGTGCCATTCTAAGACGGATATGAATTATGCCTTGCGGCTGCGGAAATATCCCTTCGCTGTAGCTCAGGGCAAGCTAACTTGTGAATTAACCAAGCTAGGTTTCAAATTCAAGTGGTGTCACCGATATAATCAGCGGCAGGTCAAGCATTTTTTCAATAACATTTTCGGGAATCGGCACACTGGTTTTCAGGAAAATGATGTTCATTTTTCCGGTTTCTTCCTGCCCCACTTGCATCTGTT